>SXRF01000040.1 GCA_005792635.1 Rickettsiales bacterium | reverse complement strand
GGATGCCAGCCAAGGGGTGGAGGCGCAGACACTGGCTAATGTTTATAAAGCCATGGATGCGGGGCATGAGCTTGTGCCTGTGCTGAATAAAATTGACCTGCCAGCCGCTGATTGTGACAGAATTCGCGCACAAATTGAAGAGGTTATCGGGATAGATGCGAGCGACGCACTGATGATTTCCGCAAAGACGGGCATAGGTATAAAAGAAACGCTGGAAGCCATCGTCCACCGCCTACCCACGCCCAAGGGAGAGAGCGAAAATCCGCTGAAGGCTCTGCTGGTGGATAGCTGGTATGACCCATATCTGGGCGTGGTGATTCTCGTTCGCGTGTTTGACGGCGTGCTGACCAAGGGCATGAAAATCCGCATGATGGCGGCGAGCGCGGCACACATGGTGGATCAAGTTGGGGTGTTCACTCCGAAAAAAATCCCCGTGGACGCGCTGCGGGCGGGCGAAATGGGCTATATCATCACGGGGATTAAGCAAGTTGCGGATTGTAAAGTGGGCGACACGGTGACTGACGACCGCAAGCCCTGCGAAACGCCACTGGCGGGCTTTAAGCCTAGCCAACCTGTGGTTTTCTGCGGGCTTTATCCAACTGACGCATCGGACTTTGAACATCTGAAAGATTCGCTCGGCAAGCTGCGCCTCAATGACGCAAGTTTTGAGTTTGAAACCGAGAGTTCATCCGCGCTGGGCTTTGGTTTTCGCTGTGGTTTCCTTGGGTTACTCCACCTTGAAATCATTCAAGAACGCTTGGAGCGCGAGTTTGACCTAGACCTAATCACCACCGCGCCAAGCGTGGTTTATCGTATGAAGCTAACCAGCGGGGAAATGCTCGAGCTGCACAACCCAGCCGACATGCCCGACACCACCAAAATTGAGCAAATTGAAGAGCCGTGGATTAAAGCCACCATTATGACGCCTGATGAGTTTTTGGGCAATATCCTCGCCCTTTGCACTGAAAAACGCGGGGTGCAAGACACGCTGACTTATGTCGGAAACCGCGCCATGGTGGTTTATCGCTTGCCGCTGAACGAGGTGGTGTTTGATTTTTATGATAGGCTCAAATCTTGCTCCAAGGGCTATGCCAGCTTTGATTACGACATGGACGGCTATGAGGATAGCGACCTTGTGAAGCTCAGCATTTTGGTGAATTCCGAGCCTGTGGACGCTATGGCGTGTATTGTGCATCGCAGCCAAGCCGATTTCCGCGGGCGGCAACTATGCAAACGGCTTAAAGATTTGATCCCAAAACACATGTTCGCCGTGCCGATTCAAGCGGCTATTGGCGGCAAGATCATCGCCCGCGAAACAATTTCGGCAATGCGGAAAGATGTTCTCGCTAAATGTTATGGCGGCGATATTTCCCGCAAGAAAAAGCTGCTGGAAAAACAGAAAAAAGGGAAGAAAAGAATGCGCGAATTCGGCAATGTAACCATTCCGCAAAGCGCGTTTTTAAGTGCGCTCAAGATGGGTGATGAGTAGAAAATAGAAAAGCAAAATGAAAACTTTTGGTTCTTACCGCAAACTTCTTGAAAATAGCAAACAGGCAATGTTGGCTGCTATAGAGATTTATAATAAACCAAAGTTTGACTATCGTGAAGAAGTATTTGTAATTCTTCTCGTGAATGCTTGGGAACTTATATTATTGGCAATTCTATCTAAGAAAAAGCAAAGAATTTTTCAACCCAAAGAACCAAATAAAGATTATCAAACATTAAATTTTTCTGATTCTATTAATAATACAAAGGATTATTTCCCTGCTGGTATGGGATACGAAGTTGTAGTTAAAAATTTAGATTCACTAAGGAATTATAGAAATAAAGCAGTACACTATTACAATACGAAAGAAACTGCACATTGTGTTTATGTTCTCGCACAGGCTGCAATCAGAAACTATCGTGACCTAGTAAAAGTAGTTTTTGAACAAGATATTGTAAATCAAATAAATTTAGTCTTGTTACCACTTAGCTTTAACGAGCAGCCAGATTTTATTGAATTTTTTAAGAATGTTAAACCAAAAAATCGCAGTACATTTGCTCAAGAACTATTTTCTATTTTAGAAAACTTTGAAAGCGAACAATTAGATACAAGTCGCTTTATAACTCAATGTAAGGTAAAGCTTGAAAGCGTAAAAAAGATCCAATCCGCTGATTTTACTGTGGCAGTTGATAATTCAGGAAAAACGGGTAATGTTGTTATTACTAAAGCTATAAATCTAGATGATTCTCATCCTTTCTTTAAGAAAGATATTATTGGAAATAAAAAGACTAAAAAACATGATGGTCTGAATGTAGATATTACCCAATATCAATTTGATGCTATTTTATGGAAGAACAAATTAAAGACAAACGATAAATACTGTTGGGCAAGTAAAAAAGGCGGCTCACCAAGGTATTCTCAACATATTATACAATTCTTTAATTCATTATCTGAAAAAGCAATTGAAGAAGCTACGCTAGAATATAAGGAACATAATAATAAACAAAATAAAAAATTTAGTAAAATGTAATATCCTGACCAATTCTGTTTTTTGGGCATTTTTAAGTGCTCTGAAGATGGAGGATGAGTGGAGGGGACTATAGGTGCTAGGGACTAGAAAAAAAGAAAGCCCCACAACCCACGAGGGATTGGGGGCGAAAAACCCTAAATGTTGATGATAAAATCCTCCTGTATAACGAATAGAACCCTACCACAGTCAGGGCACAAGAATTCGTACTTGGTTCTCATCACATACGCCACAGGCGTATCTAGAAAAAATGTTAAAAATTCTTCGTATGATACTACTAATAATGTGCTCATGGCACACTCCTTCCCATTATTCATGGGATAAAAAATTGCATTAAAATTAAGGGTTAAACGCCTCTGCTTAATGCACAGAGACGGCTGATAAGTTTCAGTCCGTCCATAAGGTTTTCCTGCATCCGCAAGAAAATCCCAATGGACATTTTGCGGACAAAAAACCTAACAACACAGTCATTCTACCCCCCCCCCAATAGTTAATGTCAAGTAATAATTTGCCCTCTGCGCGGCAAACTCACTTGCAAATGAGTTTCTAAAGAGGTCTCTTGAAGTCCGTCTATTTTTCGCCTATAATGCTGCGCATGGAGAGTTCATTATGCCAGAAACTATGACTAATCAAATTGCACCCGTTACGGCTAGGGCTGTTGCTTTGCCTGCTATTGATGGCATTTCTTCGCCTGACGGGCTGCGGCGATATTTACAGGACATTGCCAAATTCCCCGTGCTGGAACAGCATGAGGAGTTGGAGCTTTCCCGCAAATGGCGCGAAACTGGCGATATTTCCGCCGCGCACCGATTGGTGACTAGCCATCTTCGCCTTGTGGCAAAAATTGCCTTCCGCTATCGTGGTTACGGCTTGCCGATTGGCGATTTAATCGCCGAGGGTAACATCGGGATGATGCAAGCGGTAAAACGCTTCGAGCCAGAAAAAGGCTTTCGCCTTTC
>SXRF01000039.1 GCA_005792635.1 Rickettsiales bacterium | reverse complement strand
TCCACGAAAATACGATAAAATTATTTACAAAGAACGACATAAAATAGAATGCGCCTTCGGATTTCTCAAGCATTACAGAAAAATCTTCTCGCGTTTTGATAAAATAGCCAGTAGATTTGCTGCATTCTTGCATTTCGTAGCAGCTCTGCAATGGATTAAATAAATTTCTCAACAGAACCTAGTGATCAAGAAACAATTTTGTTTCTTGATGGTGTGGCTGCATTAATAGAACCAGTGGAGACTTATTTCCTTTGGCGACCGACGCTGCATGACCCAGCGGATGAAATGGTTTTAGAAGCCGCGGTAAATGGCAAGGCAGATGCCATTGTGTCTTTTAACCTGCGTGATTACGGTGATATTCCGTCAAAATTTGGTTTAGATATTTATCGCCCATGCGATGCTTTGAGGATGATTAAACAATGAGCAATGCTGCAACTTACCTTTTACGCCTACCCCAATCCATAAAGAAGGCGGTGGACATCATCGCTAAGCAGGATGGGACTAGCATCAATCAATTTATAGCCACTGCTGTTGCTGAAAAAATTGGTGCAATGAATACCGCAGAATTTTTTTCTGAACGCCGCGAACGAGCTGATATGGGGGCTTTTATGCAAATTTTGACACGCAAAGGCGGGCAACCGCCTTGCCAAGGCGATGAGCCTTAGGTGGCTGTCTCCAAAAGCTCGTCGTAAATATAGCAAATTCCACCAGCAATGACGGGTAGCAAAAGCGGTATCGGAAGAATAAGCACAATGCACAGCAGATAAATCAGCATCAGCCAGCCAAAGTCGATTATTGAGGCTTTTTCCAATTTTTTCAGCTTTCGCAAAGTTTCTGTAACTGATTGTTTTATCGTATAATCATGGTCAAGAATGGATAGTGGTATTAACATAAACACCACCATCGCCACAATCCCGCCAACTATGCCAAGCACCAACCCAGCGGCGATAATCAGCGCGAAAACTATCGCGGCAAAGGCTAATTTGGCGGATATAGGGCTTAAGACATTCTCAATAAACCCCATGTCTATTTTTTGCCCGCGATAAAGGCGAATTGAAACCGCAAAAAAATAACTTTGCAATAGCAGAAAAAACATCCATCCACCGATAATCCCTGCGGCTAGACTTAGTTTTTTTGCTAAAATAATTCCCAGCAACGACACTAGCAAGATGATAAGCCCCGCGAACACTGGCAAAAACTGGTATTCGCACATAAAATCCCAGCCTTTTTGCAGGGTTTTACTGATAGATATGCTTGGTCGCGCCACCAGTTCTTGGCGCATATCAGCGGGACGATTGAAGAAATCGGATAGCTCTGGAATCAAATGTGCGGCTACCTCATCGTCCTGTCCTTTGTACACCAGAGTATCAGGACGAACAACGCCAGAGCGAATACGCCGCATCATCACCACCAAATCATGCGGGCCATCTTTTTCTTGCTGCGAGTTTATATAGTAATAATATTCCATGATTGCGTTATTCTATATCTGTGATATTAAAAAACTGTTATCAGCTTTGCAGTATTAAGCATAATATATGGAAAGCTACCAGCTTTTTTGAGTGTTTTTTAGGATTTTTCATGCGCGATTTTTATTTTTCTCACTTAATAACCTTTATCGGGCTTGTTGCTGCTTATTGGTGGGGCGGGATTGAAGGCTTTGTTATCGCCTCTATTTTGATTGTTATGGAGGTGTCACTTTCGTTTGACAATGCTGTGGTGAACGCCACGATACTAAAAGACATGAGCGAAAAATGGCAGAAACGCTTCCTGACATGGGGGATTTTGATCGCGGTTTTTGGCGTGCGCTTGGTGCTGCCGATTATACTGGTTGCCTTTGCCACTGGGCTTGGAATGCTAGAGGTGACGCAGCTCGCCTTCAGCAATCCAGATGAGTATAGCCGCCATGTTCTTGCTTCTAATATTGAAATATCCACCTTCGGCGGCATGTTTTTGCTTATGGTTTTCCTGCATTTTATTTTTGATGAAAGCAAGGACACGCATTGGATTGGCTTTTTGGAGAGAAAATTGGCGACTGCTGGGCGGATGGAATCGCTGGAAATAATCATTGCGGTGGGAATTCTTCTTGGTCTACAGAGCTTTTTGCCTGATGGCGTTAAGTTAATAGCGGTTGTTTCGGGCTTAATCGGGGTGTTACTCTATGTTGCCATCAATAGCACTATGAGGCTTATTTCCCTTAATGGTCACTCCGCCAATAAATCACTTGGTCACGCTGGGTTTGTTGGCTTTATGTATTTGGAATTGCTTGATATTTCCTTTTCTTTGGACGGCGTAATCGGCGCATTTGCCATTAGCAAGGATGTGGTTATTATTATGCTCGGACTTGGTGTTGGTGCTATGTTCGTGCGCTCGCTCACGGTTTATATGGTCAAAAAAGGCACGCTGGATAAATATGTTTTTCTTGAACATGGCGCACATTATGGCATTGGCGCACTCGCCATTATCATGCTAATTAGCACGATGGAGCATGTTCCAGAGGCGGTTACGGGCTTTATTGGCGTTGCGTTTATTGGGCTGTCGCTATGGTCGTCGGTGCGCTATAACAAGCGGGTTGGGTAATTTTCTGGAGGGAAACAAAAATGTTTGATAGCGAACTGGTAAATCAAAAAGCGCAAAATTTGGTGACGCAGGCCGCCGATTTGGCGGAGGATGTGAACGCGATGTCGCTCCAACTGCAACAACAGGGCGGCGTTGACCCGTTTATTTTTGGGCTGACGGTGTTTGTTTTGGCGTGTTTTGTTGGTTATTATGTGGTGTGGAAAGTAACGCCCGCCTTGCATACACCGCTTATGGCAGTGACCAATGCAATTTCGGGGATTATCATTGTTGGGGCAATAATCGCACTCGGCCCTGAAGGCTATGGTTTCGCTCACTTGGCGGGTTTTATCGCCGTGGTAATTGCTTCTATCAATATATTTGGCGGATTTGTGGTGACGCAGCGGATGCTGGCGATGTTCCAGAAGAAAAAATAAGCTTTTTTTTAATTAGCCTGTTGCAATCAAGAAAAAAAGCCTGTAATAAGCAAGTCCGTTTTTTGGAAACCATAAGTTTTTA
>SXRF01000038.1 GCA_005792635.1 Rickettsiales bacterium | reverse complement strand
TAAGCCGCAAACCTTAAGCCTAAAACACCCCCCACCCCAACCCTCCCCCTCAAGGGGGGAGGGGGCAGCCACGCCGCTGCTTTTCCTCATCTGCATCATTGGTGGGGCGGCGGGGTCGCTCACCTTGCTAAACACGCCTGAACAGCTGTTTTCATGGCTTGTTCCGTGGTTGTTGCTGGTTGCCTCACTTATTTTTACCTTTGGCAAATATGGCGTGGCGTGGCTGCATTCGCGCTTTCCCGCCAGCAAAGAACATCGCGGGATTGCGGCATTTATTCAGTTGTTTATTGCATTTTATGGTGGATATTTTGGCGCGGGAATTGGTATATTGATGCTCGCCATGCTGCAACTTATGGGGATGCGCGATATTCACCAGATGAACGCGCTTAAAGTGTTGCTGGCGGCGTTTATCAATGCGGCGACTGTGTTGATATTCGCGCTGTCGGGCGCGGTGATATGGAATTTAGCGGCGATTATGGTGGCGGGTGGTGTTGTTGGTGGCTTCGTTGGGGCGCGGTTGGCACTGAAAATCTCACCAGCGCATATCCGCATATTGGTTAGCCTAATCGGGTTTTCAATGAGTGCTTATTTTTTTATGAAGGGCTAAAAAATGTTCGCAGGCGTTGAGGGAATACAGACCGCATATATTTGGTGTGGGGTGATTTGGGCGATGGTTTGCGGGCTGGCGGCGGGGAATTATGCTTGCTCGCTGATTCATCGTTTGCCACGCGGAAAGTCGCTGCTGGGTGATGCGCCATATTGCGGGTCGTGCGCCGCGCCTCTGCAACCGAAGGATTTATTTCCTGTGTTTTCCGCATTGTGGCTGCGCCATCGTTGTCGCTATTGCGGCACTTCCTATCCGATTTCGCATACGGTGACCGAAATTGTGGTTGCCGCGCTGTTTGTGTTGGTTTTTCTACAATATAATTTCAGCGACAGCGCGGTTTTGCTGCTCACCATTGGCACTTTTCTGGTTATTTTGGCGGCTATTCAGGTGAATGAAAATATTATAATGGGGAAGATTATAGCTTGCGTTTTGGTTGCGGGGATGTTGCTGCGGGTGCTGCTTGATCATTCGCTGTTTGGTTTTGTGCAGGGCGGTTTATTTGGCTTAATTCTTGGCGCGTTAATTTGGCGCAAAAAAATTGTAAAAGATGGGCATATTTACCGCTTACCGAAGGAAGCAGAGCTTATGACCATGGCTGGGGTTTGCGTTGGTGCGGCGGCGTTTCCTAAGTTCGTTTTGTTGTTTGCTGGCGTTTATATTGCCTTGTTGTTAGCGTCTAAACTATTTGGCAAACCAATGAGAATAACCATTGCTTACGCGATTGCGCTTATGCTCGCGCTGGTATATCCGTCTTTGCTGAACACCTAATATTTCCGCCCAGAGTGGATGGCTACAATGCCCTGCGATAGGTTTTTATAGGTGACATCGGCAAAACCCGCCGCCTGTATCATATCTGCGAAATCTTCTTGCTTCGGAAATTTGCGAATGCTTTCCACCAAATATTGATAGGAATCTTTGTCGCCAGTCACCAACTTGCCTATTTGCGGAATGGCGGTGAAGGAATAAAAATCATAGAGTTTTTGTAGCGGAGCATTTGGCAAATGGCTGAATTCCAGACAGAAAAACCGCCCGCCAGTTTTAAGCACTCTGTGCGCTTCTGCTAGTGCTTTGTCAATATGCGTTACATTGCGGATACCAAACGCGATGGTGTAAGCGTCCATGCTCGCATCGGGCAGGGGCAGGCTTTCAGCATTGCCGCACACCCAGTCGATGTCGTGCAGAATATTTTTATCATAAGCGCGACCTTTACCCTCGCGCAGCATGTTATGATTAATGTCACAAACGGTGATATGGCAATTTGCTTTTTCTTTTATACGAAAGGCGATGTCGCCAGTGCCGCCCGCAACATCAAGGATTTTATCGCCGTCTTGCGGCAAAATCATCGACACTAGCTCATTTTTCCACAGGCGATGCAGCCCAGCACTCATCAAATCGTTCATCACATCATAGCGCGAGGCAACGCTATCAAAAACACCGCGCACCAGCCCAGCCTTTTCTTTTTCCTCAACGGTTTTGAAACCAAAATGGGTAGTATTTTTCATGTGATTATTTACGCGCTAAAATTAACGGATACTCGGTGCGTCCGCCTTTGATTTCCTCGGCGAAATATAGCGGGCGATGTTTGCTTTCGCGCAGTATTCGGCTGATATATTCGGAAATAACCGCGAGGAAGGCAAAAAGTAAGCAAAACAGAGTGTTAATCAGCACAACCAGCGATGTCCAACCATTGGCGATGAAGGCGTGGTCGCCCGCAATTAATTTGGCGATAATAACATAAACAGTGAGCAAAACAGCGAAAGCGGAAATGCCAACGCAGGAAAGCGAAATATAGCGCAGAGGTCTGTCGGAAAAGGAAATAATCGCGTCGAGAGCGGCGGTAATCAGGCGCGGGTAGTTGTATTTAGAAGCGCCAGCAAAGCGCGGGTCGCGCTCATATAAAACCGTGGCGTTGCGGAAGCCGACGAAAGCATAAATCATCTTCATATAGCGCACATTATCCTTCACGCTGATAACCGCATCCACCACTTTGCGGCGCATGGCGCGGAAATCACCCACCGTGTCGGGGATGGTAAGCCCTGTCATGTTGCTTGCGAGTTTATAAAATAATTTGGAGGTGGATTTTTTAAGCCAAGTTTCCTTTTTCCGCAGTGTGTGCTGCGCTGATACTATATCATAGCCTTCGTCAAGCCGCGCCAAAAGCTGGGGAATAAGGGCAGGTGGGTCTTGCAAATCGGCATCAAGCATCACCACGATTTCACCTGTGGAATGCTCCAGCCCTGCCGTCACCGCCGCTTCCTTGCCGAAATTGCGCGAAAAGCGAATAAGGCGGATGTTGGAATTTTTGCGCTGAAACTCGGCGATTTTCTCCACTGTTTTGTCTTTTGAACCGTCATCAACCAGCAGCAATTCATAATTGCTAAAACTAGCCTCTAGCACCGCCACCGTGCGGGTGATGAACTCGCCAATCGATTCCTCCTCGTTATAGCAAGGAGCAATCACCGAAAGCAAAATATCTTTATGAATGGTCATGCTACCATTATGAATATTATTTGCCAGTAATTCCAGCTAAATCTTTCTTCAATGTGTTCCTCATAGTTAGTTCTACTTGTGCCATAATATCGTTTGCGTTGACATTAATACCATTATCTGAAAAGGATTTTTTCTTGGCTTCACCATTGGTTGCTGCATGCTCTAAAGCTGCTATTAACGCATCAACATTTTGCGGATTAACTGCTATCTTTCCATATTTTTCTGGTGATATGTGCCAACCAGACAAGAAATCAACACCTATTGCTTTTTCCTCAAGACCTATATAGTCCTTTATTAGGGTAGTTTTTAACTCACTTTGTATGAGGGCGTTTTTTTGTGGAACAGCACTATTTGCAATGTCATCGCCAAGCATTCCGAATATTCCAGAATTCGTTACTTCCCTAAACTTATTAAGTGCTGCTACCATTTTGTCTGATTGTTGATTAGATATTTTATTAATCTCAGATGAATTTTCAATATCAATATCAGCAGTTTCACCAGTATTGTTCGTATTAAGTCTTATAGCATCCCATAAAGAACCAGCCATGTTTTTTCTCCTGTTAAATAATTATTAAATAACCTTGATTAGATTATGTATGGTGGTTAATTTATTCAATAAAAGTTTTGTGAAGTTTTTGTGACAGCGTGAAAATATCTATTTTTCAGATGCTTCTGTTGGCGCGTTTATAATTGCGGGCGGTTTTTTGAATAGTTCATATTCTATCTCGTCGCCAGCATTTATGGAAAGCTCTTTGCATGCACCACCTTTCATGAATAAAAAGGCGAGGACAGGCGCGGCGGGAACGATGTCTTGCTCTAATTCCGAAAGCAGGATATTCGGCGCGATTTGCGTTATTTTTCCTTGTTTATCAATAAACAGAATATCCGTCGGGGCATATTGTTCCATGTGGCTAATCGGGTATTGGTCAGCAGTTGAAAACGCCAGCATAACCCCAGAATTTTCGGCGTAGCTGCTGAGGTTGAACCAACCATTTTGATTATATAGGCTCATTCCGTCGCGGATTTCGGTGTTCAGCACTAGCTTTTCCGCGCTTGCCTGCCACGGCATTTTTTCTGCTTTCCCGCGGATAATGGCAATATTTGTGCGCTTATAGGAAATTGGTGTTGCAGTATCAGCAACAAAAACTTTGTTGGGCTTTATGAGTTTTGGCTTGGTTTCAGCGGCTATGGATGGAGATTGCGCTGCAACAGCTATCGCCACTACGAGGCATAGCCGAAGCAATCCAGTTTGCAGCAATGACAATGTAGGAAGAAAAATCATTCAAAAACCTTGTGTAAAACTATATCGCCTATTTCAATTTGTTGTTTTTTCGCCGTACCGCCTTTTATTTCGAGAACGGCGCGTGACTTTGCCGTTCCTGCGCTGATAATGTTCAGCGAATTCGGCGCAGTGTTCCTTGCAATATAAATGATTTTTCCGTGGCTGTCTATAAACAGCATATCCAGCGGAATCAGCGTGTTTTTCATCCACATTTTAATTTCGCGCTCGTCAGGGAAAATAAACAGCATCCCTGCATCATCGGCGAGAGCCGTCCGCCCCATCAGCCCTTGTTCTTGCTGCTGCCCAGTGGTGGCTATTTCAACGATAAATTTTTGTTCGCCGCTGGCGGTTTTAATATGGATAGCTTCTTTTGGCATCTCGGCAGGAATGCCAGAAATGCTAGAAAATAATAGAAAAAACAAAGCAAAACAAATGGCAAAAATTACAAAAAGGGCTTTTTTCATGACACTAATTTATTGCTAACTATTTTTGCGAGTTCCTCCGTAATGCGAGAGATTTCCTTGGCATCTTTGCCCTCCGCCATGATGCGGATTAGCGGCTCTGTTCCTGATTCCCGCACGAATAATCGCCCGTTTTTTGCCAGTTTGTCGCTGGCTTTGCGGATTTCGTCCTGCACAGACTCACTATTCAGCGGTGATTTCCCGCTATAGCGCACATTGCGAAGCAGCTGTGGCAGTGGCGCAAATAGCTGGCTATGTTCGCTGAATTTGCCGCCAACACCGCGCAGGAAAGCAAGGATTTGCAAGCCCGCAATGATGCCGTCGCCAGTTGTTGCATAGTCGCTCATGATGATATGCCCAGACTGCTCGCCGCCAAGGTTAAAGCCCTGTTCGCGCATGTGTTCCACCACATATCTATCGCCAACATTGGTGCGGGCGAGCGTCAGCCCAAGCCCAGCCAGATATAGCTCCAGCCCCATATTGGACATTTGCGTGGCAACTACGCCGCCGCCGCGAAGCGTTCCCGCCTTGTGGCAATGGGTGGCGATCATCGCCATTAGCTGGTCGCCATCAGCGATTATCCCTTTTTCATCACAAACGAGAATGCGGTCAGCGTCGCCGTCCAGCGCAATGCCTATATCCGCACCCTCGCGCACCACCGTTTCGCAAAGTTGTTCGGGCGCGGTTGAGCCACAATTTTCATTGATATTAAAACCATCAGGCGCAACGCCAATCGCCACCACTTCCGCGCCAAGCTCGCGCAGGATGGTCGGTGCAACCTGATACGCCGCGCCGTTCGCGCAGTCCACCACAATTTTCATGCCGTCCAGCGTCAAATGTTTTGGGAAAGTCGCCTTGGCAAATTCAATATATCGCCCTGCCGCGTCATCCAAGCGTTTAGCGCGTCCCAGCCGATTTGGCGTTGCGCGGGCTTCAAAATGGTCATCCGCCACCAGTTTTTCAATCTTTTTTTCCACCGCGTCCGACAGCTTATAGCCATCTGGTGCGAAAAATTTTATGCCATTATCCTGATATGGGTTATGCGAGGCGGAAATCATCACCCCAAGGTCAGCTCGCAAACTTTTTACCAACATAGCCACCGCAGGTGTCGGCATCGGCCCAACCAGCACCACATCCATCCCCACCGCGATAAAACCAGCGGTCAGAGCGGGTTCAAGCAAATAGCCAGAAAGCCGCGTGTCCTTGGCGATCACCACGCGGTGACGATGCGTCCCGCGCAGGAACTGTTGCCCCGCCGCCATACCAACTTTCAGCGCGATTTCCGCCGTCATCGGGTGCTGGTTCGCCGTTCCCCTTATTCCATCTGTCCCGAAAAGTTTTTTAGTCATTTTTTTATACACCTAATTTACAAAATTTCTGGTAAGTAGCGTGCGCTATGAACAACGCGGATAATTTCAATGTAATCGTCCATAATTCGGTAAAAAACTATATACGAAAATACTGGCAAATGGCGGATACCTTTTATAATATCTTCTCTTTCTTGTCCAAGCATGGGGAAATTTGAAAGCTTTACACATTCACACTTTATTTGCTCTATTATTTTATTCGCCGCATTAGTGTTAAGCTCGTCCAAATACGACCAAATATCAATTAAATCTTCCGCAGCTTGTTCTGAATATAATATTCTATGAAATGCCATTTTTAAGCATTGCCTTCTGATTTTCGGCGTTTTGCTTCTGTTATTATTTCATCTATAGAACTATACAGAGAAACACCGCTATCAATACCTGCTTGGCATAAAGCTCGCAATTCTTCCAAAGCCACTTTGCGACTAAGGCACATTCTTTCTATCGCCACACAGGCAAATTCGCTTGGTGAGCTATAAGAACCAGACTCTACAGCCGCATTCATGCTGGCAATGATATTTTCTGGTAAATTTATTTGTATTTGCTGCATATTTATCTCCTACAGTGGACATTGTACAAAAAATCGCCATGTTTTGCAATAAGGCGTTACTTCTCCGAAATATCTTTATATTCTGCGTCTATAATTGTGGTTTTGGTGACGGTTTCGCTATATTGATTTTGTGGGTGGCTATTCATCATATTGCCATATTTCCAGCGTAAATAATAGCCGCGCAACACGAAATAAACCGCAAAAAATGCACCGCTGATAAAGATAACCACCAGCAAAGCCGCGCCAAACCACAGGGCGAAAGCGATAAAAACCGCAAAAACCATCAGGCTTATTAGGGTGAATAGTAGCTCTATCATACAGTTCCAAAACTTTTAATAAGGCTTCCGCACACCATATACCAACCATCCACCAGCACAAAGAAAATAAGCTTAAAAGGCAGGGAAATCATCACTGGCGGCAGCATCATCATCCCCATCGCCATGAGGATGGAGGCAACCAGCATATCAATCACCACAAAGGGAATAAATATCAAAAACCCGATTTCAAAAGAGCGTTTCAGCTCGCTAATCATAAAGGCGGGAATTAACACGCGATATGGCGTTGCCTCTGGCGTATCAATTTTGATGTCGGGTGTCATGCTGACAAAAAGTTCCAAATCCTTTTGCCGCACATGTTTTATCATGAATTCATGAAACGGTGCGCCGATTAGCTCTAACGCTTGTTCTTCCTTGATTTTTTCCTCCAGAAGCGGCTTAACGCCGTCATTATAGGATTTTTCAAAGGCGGGCTGCATGATAAAGGCAGTCATAAACAGCGCGAGTGAAATCAGCACTTGGTTGGGCGGTGTTTGCTGCAAGCCGAGTGCCGAGCGGAGGAACGACAGCACAATGACAATCCGCATGAACGATGTCATCATAATGAGGATGGACGGCGCGAGGGAAAGAACAGTGAGCAACACCACTAGCTGAATCATTTTCGCGGTTGCTGTGCCACCAGTTTTCTGCCCGAGGTCAATATTTAACGACTGCGCGAAGGCGTCACCAGAAAAAAGAAAAAAAGTTCCAATAATTGCGAAAATCAACATTATTACTGTCATACCGCCGCAGGGCGGTATCCATGCCAACCAATTGGCACAACGCACTTTGTTAGGCATGGATGCCAGCCTTCGCTGGCATGACAAGCTATTAATTATGTTCATGCTTAATCTCCGCTTCTATTATGGTCGCTTTGCCATCATTTATCATCAGCAAATGCTCAACGCTATCGCGCTTTATCAGCACCAATTTCGCCTTGGCATCAATATAGCGCGTTTCCACGACGGATAATCTGCCAGCTTGCTGATATTTTTGCAGGAATGATTTTTGTGAAAAATGTTTAAGCACAACCGCAAACAAACCAAGCAAGCCAAGCACAAAAACCGAAGAAAATATAAAACTAATTGGGTCAATAGTGTCCATATTTACTCCGCATTTTTCTTATTGGCAAATCCGTCCACCGCATCGCTGGTTTTATAAGCAACGCTTGCTTTTTTATGGCTGGAAAGATAGCGGATTTCATGCGCCAGAGCGTCGCGTTGTTTTAGCAAATCTCCGCCAAGAGCGGTTAATTCGTCAAGCAGGCTTTGCAGCAAATCAGCATATTTTTCGCGGTCATCGCCAGACAGTTGCAATACTTGCTCGCACAGAGCTTGCACCTGCCTGTCCAGCCCTGCCATTTCCACGCTTGCACCATCGCTTAGCAAGCTGCGGCTATCGCTCACGAATTTTTCAATGCTAGTAAAAAGATTCTTCGCATCGCTCATGTCAAATTCCTTTTTGCTTTGTCGTTGGCTTTATAGACATAGGCTAGAATTTCCGCCACTGCCGCATAAGCCTCTAGCGGGATTGGCGTGTTAATATCCAATTTTTCCAGCATGGTTGCAAGGTCTTTATCCTCGCGGATTTCAATATTATTTGCTCTAGCGAGGTCAATAATTTGTTGTGCGATATAGCCCTTGCCCTTGGCAGAGACAATCGGGGCAGAGCTGACATCGCGCTCATATTGCAATGCAACGGCGAGCTTGTTTTTATCGAAGACTTTTCCGTCGTTACTGCCCATCACCCCCACCAGAATTATCAATATTAAATTCGGCTATGGTGAATTCGGCATCGTCGAGCAAGCTGCTATCGCCAGTTGCCGCCGCGATATTTTGTTCATGAATTTTTTCGTGTAGCTCTTTGCGTAGGATGCTGGCTTCTTTAGGGAATTGAAAGCCGAGCTTAACCGTCTTGCCGCGCACTTCCATCACGGTCAGTTCAATATTATTATTGATGATGATTGATTCACCAATTTTGCGCGTTAGATACAGCATGTTATCTTATCAGTTCTCCGATTTAGCCTCTGGATGCAATATGCTATCAATATATCGCCCTTGGAACAAGGAAATGCCAAGAGCTTGCCCATATTGCACAGCTTGCTTATTATCGCAACGACAAAGAATAACGCGGTTTGTGCCAAAGCTGCTGACGGCTGATGCCATGGCGAGGTTGGTTTTGCTGGTTAAATCATCCTCTGCGTCAGAATTCCATTGCACTTTTACTAAGTCCACACCAAGTTTTTCACGGTCGATGAGCAGAAAACTTTCAATCGTAACGCCGTCAAGGCAGATGCGATAGCCGAGCCGCTGGGCATCGCGCCGCGCTAGATGAAAGGCGTGCATGTCAGCAAAAACATCAATAACAGGAATTTCAATAACCACTCCAACCTTGCTTGATGGCTTGAGGCTGGCATCAAAATCGGCAAATTTGCTGGAAAGCAAGGTTTCAACATTAAGATTCAGGCTGACAGGGGCTTCCAGATATTTGCCGACATTTTGCCTAATCATCTCCAGCATCCGAAAATCAAGCGTTTGGGTTAAATATTTGAACAGCCAGCGATTGCTGAGGAAATCAACATCCATTTTCAGCATTTGCCGAAGATGCGAAATATGCAGATACATTTCGTCAAACACCTTCCGCATTTTCATGTCAGGCATTACAACGCACACAGGTTGACGGCGAATAACTCGTTGTATATCAACCCTTTCCAAATCGCGCTCGACGCTTGCTAAGCGCGATGCGCTGAAAGGCGAGCCAGCCGTCGCTGCGGACGCAATACTCCGTTCTGGGCGTTCTTGCGCGGATGATTTTCGCACCAAAACCGCCATGCGCCGCCCACACATATCCATAAATTCTTGCCAGCTAACTCGTAGGTCATAAATCGTGCAGAAATCTTGATTTTCCTCGCCATTATCGAGGTAAGACAGCGGGTCATCCATATATAAATAGCGCAGTTGGAAAATCAGCTTGCTAAGGATAGTTTTTTCCAGTTCCGCGCAGATGACAATCAGGCTGCCATCAAGCATTTGATAAATGCCGCCCTCATAACCCTTCAGCATGTCATGAATCAAATTAATGGCGATTTTTAGCTGATATTCGTTTTTATATTGCTCCAACAAAGCGTTGAGGCGAAAATGAACCGCCATCCAACCAGCGGGATCGCGGATGACAGAGAGCAGCTCCATCAGCTTGGTTTCAGCGGATTTCTGTATAATAATCATAGTATTGCCATGTTCTAGTTGCCAACAGAAATGAGACTAGCGAAGCCAGAGCAAATTTGCAATGGATAAAGGGGGATAATCTAACAGGTTCTAGGTTCTCTGCCCAGAAATTCATTTTGCGTCATTGCGCGGAGCCCAGCGACAAAGCAATCCAGAAAGATTAACCAATCCAAAGAGCTGGATTGCTTCACTTCGTTCGCAATGACGAGGTTTTAGAAGTCCACTCTAACAGAGGCTTAATGCTTAACCATAGACGCGCTGTCGGCTATACCATCGCTGATTTGTGGTAGTATTGACAGATTTGCCTTCGGGTCGCTCCACTCCACAGGGACGGGAGCGAGCAGCAAAGCTTCGCGCAGAACCTCGTCCACTGTGTGAACAGGGATAATTTTCAGCTCTTTTTTCACATTTTCTGGGATTTCTTCAAGGTCTTTCACATTCTCAAATGGAATAAGAACCGTGGTAATCCCGCCGCGCAGAGCCGCCAGCAACTTTTCTTTCAGCCCGCCAATCGCTAGCACCCGCCCGCGCAGCGTCACTTCGCCAGTCATCGCCACATTTTTGCGAACAGGAATTCCCGTCAGCACCGAAACAATGGCGGTGGTCATGGCAATCCCCGCCGAAGGACCATCTTTTGGCGTTGCTCCTTCGGGAACATGGATATGGATGTCCTTGGTTTGGAAAATTGGTGGAATAATGCCAAAATCCAGCGAACGCGAGCGCACATAGGACATTGCCGCCTGCGCCGATTCCTGCATCACATCACCCAGCTTGCCTGTGATGGAAACTTTGCCCTTGCCAATCATGGTAACTGCCTCAATAACCAGCAAATCGCCGCCAACTTCTGTCCATGCGAGACCTGTCACCATGCCCACCAAGTCAGATTTTTCCGCCTCGCCGTAAGCATAGCGTTTTACGCCCGCAAATTTGCCGAGATTGCTCGCCGTAACCTTCACCGCGCTCTTGCTTTTTAGCAAAATATCCTTCACCGCTTTGCGCGTCATATTGGCGATTTCGCGCTCCAGATTTCGCACACCAGACTCCCGCGTATAATAGCGTATTGTCTCGCGCAGAGCCTCATCCGACACTGACCATTCGCCTTTTTTAAGCCCATGCGCCTTAATCATTTTCGGGATAAGATATTGCTTGGCGATATTTACCTTTTCATCCTCAGTGTACCCTGGAATGCGGATAATTTCCAACCTATCAAGCAACGGACGCGGCATATTCATAGAATTTGCCGTTGCCACAAACATCACATCCGACAAATCATAATCAAGCTCCAGATAGTGATCGTTGAAGGTTTTATTTTGTTCGGGATCTAACACCTCCAGCAAGGCCGCCGCTGGGTCGCCGCGAGAGTCCGAACCCATTTTGTCAATCTCATCCAGCAAAAACAGCGGATTGCTGGATTTAGCTTTTTTCATTGATTGAATGATTTTCCCCGGCATTGAGCCGATATAGGTGCGCCTGTGACCACGAATTTCCGCCTCATCACGAACACCGCCAAGCGAAATACGCACGAAATTGCGCCCTGTTGCCCGCGCGATGGATTTTGCCAGCGAGGTTTTCCCCACCCCCGGAGGCCCAACGATGCACAAAACCTGCCCTTTTACTTGCTTGGTGCGCTGCTGCACCGCCAGATATTCCAGCGTGCGCTCTTTCACTTTTTCCAGCCCGTAATGGTCAGTATCTAATATTTTCTGCGCGTTTTTAAGGTCGCTAATCACCCGCGTTGGTTTTTTCCATGGCAGGGTGATAATCCAATCCAGATAATTGCGGATTACCGACGCTTCCGCCGACATCGCGCTCATCGTCCGCATTTTTTTGATTTCGCTCGCCACTTTTTCCTTGGCCTCTTTGGATAGCTTTAATTTGCTGATTTTAGCTTCTAATTCGCCGATTTCGTCCTTGCCGTCTTCACCCTCGCCAAGCTCTTTTTGAATCGCCTTCATCTGCTCGTTT
>SXRF01000037.1 GCA_005792635.1 Rickettsiales bacterium | reverse complement strand
TGTTCTGGTTCTTCGGGCATCCTGAAGTTTATATCCTGATTTTACCGGGGTTTGGCATCATCAGCGAAGTGGTTGCAACCTTCTCACGCAAAGCTATCTTTGGTTATGTGGCGATGGTTTGCGCTATGTCGGCTATTGGTTTCCTTGGCTTTATAGTATGGGCGCATCACATGTTCACTGTCGGGATGTCTGCTGATACCACTTCTTACTATATGATTGCCACCATGATTATCGCCGTGCCAACGGGCGTTAAAATTTTCTCGTGGCTTGGCACAATGTGGGGTGGTTCTATCAGCTTTGAAACGCCGATGATGTTTGCCATTGGTTTTATTTTCCTTTTCGTAGTCGGCGGGGTGACGGGCGTTGTGCTTGCCAATGCGGCGGTGGATATACCGATGCAGGACACTTATTATGTCGTGGCGCATTTCCATTATGTTATGTCGCTGGGCGCGGTATTCGCCATCTTCGCAGCCTTTTACTATTGGCTGGGCAAAATGTCAGGGCGCGTATATTCAGAATTCCTAGGGAAACTTCATTTCTGGACATTCTTCATTGGCGCAAACCTTACCTTCTTCCCGCAGCATTTCCTAGGGCTTTCGGGAATGCCGCGTCGTATTCCTGATTATCCTGATGTGTATGCGGGCTGGAATTATGTTTCCTCAATTGGTTCATATATTGCGGCGGCTTCGGCGATTATCTTCTTGTTCGTGGTGTTCCATGCCTTGAAATTCGGCAAAAAATGCCCTGCAAAGCAATGGGATGGCGGCACAACGATTGAGTGGGATTTGCCTTCTCCACCTGCGTTCCACAGCTTTGAAACGCTGCCAGTTGTGAAATAGGTTGGTGATATGCCCACTGAAATTAACGGTGATTTCGAGTGGGACAGTGAGAAATCTATTGCTAATTTACATAGGTTCTGTTGAGGAATTCGCTAGAGCGTAGCGAAAATGGTGGTTTCCGAGAACCGTAGCGCAGTGTATGTTTTATACATGAGCAACGGAAGCGCAGGAAACTGCCATTTGCAGCAAGCTATAGTAGAATTCCTCAACAGAACCTAAGCATCACATAGATTTTTATAATGCTTGTGCGATGTTTTATGGTACAATAGTGCCGATAAGAAGCATTGTTATGGAAGATGGTGAGGTGCGTTTTTGTTGTATAGGTGAACTGAATGGGAAATGTTTTTCCATAATTTATACTATTCGTGAAAACCGCAAACGATTGATTTCTGTACGAAGGGCAAGGGAAGATGAACGGAGAATTTTTGGGCGAATTTATTCAAGCTAAATCATTAATGTCAGAGCAGGATTGGCAGAAATTAATGTCAATGAGCGAGGAAGATATAGAAAAAAATGCAAGCGGCGATGTTGATAATCCGCCTTTTTCGCTTGATAATTTTTCCTATCGCCCAACTCCTAATACAAATGGAAAAATGATTTACTTTGTGCCAGTTGAACAAAAAGTTGATATTTGGCTTAAGGAACATAATTTACAAGCTGATGTGGTCGCATCCGCGTTGTTGAAGCAGTTTGTAGAAGCGCAAACTATACTAAAGTAATTTTAATATGAACACAGCGGCAATAACAATCACCACCCACCATCCATCATCCACCACCTCTGATTTCATCGCTCTTCTTAAGCCTAGGGTTATGTCGCTGGTGGTGTTCACTGGTTGGGTGGGGATGCTTCTCGCGCAGCTTGGCGGGCTGGGGCATATTAATTTATTCCAGCAAGTCCTAACCGTTGCTTGTATCGCTCTTGCTTCTGGTGCGGGCGGGGCAATGAATATGTGGTATGACCGCGATATTGACGCGATTATGAAACGCACGCAGAGCCGCCCAATTCCCGCGGGGCGCGTGAGCGCGGATGATGCTCTGGCGTTTGGCTTGTTTCTATCTGCGCTTTCGGTGATGCTTATGGGGCTGGCGGTGGGCTGGGTGGCGGCTGGGTTGCTTGCTTTTGCCATTTTCTTTTATGTGGTGATTTACACTATATGCTTAAAACGCCACACACCGCAGAATATTGTGATTGGCGGTGCGGCGGGTGCATTCCCACCAATGATTGGCTGGGCGGCGGTGACGGGGGATGTGTCGCTACAGTCATTTTTGCTGTTTATGATTATTTTTCTGTGGACGCCGCCACATTTTTGGGCGCTCGCACTATATAAAAATTCTGATTATACAAAGGCTAAAGTTCCGATGATGCCAGTGGTTGCGGGCGAAAAAGCCACCAAAAAACAGATGATTATATACACATATTTGCTCAGTGCCTGCACTCTATCGTTGCCAGTTTTGGGTATGGCGGGTGTGGTTTATAGTGTTTCCGCGCTCGCTTTGAACGCTCTGTTTTTATATCATATCCACATGACTTATGCGGATAATACCGAGAAATGGGCGCGAAAAACCTTCATTTTCTCAATTTTGTATCTATTTACCTTGTTTTCTGTTATGGTGGTGGACAGGATATTCACAGTGCTACAATAGCGAGGGGTTTATGGACGCAAACGAAAAAATACAGTTGTTAAATGATATTTATGTGAATTATGTTTATGTCGCAGGCGCGGCTTTTGTGCTTGGGAGCATGACAACTTTGCTGGCTTTGCTGTTGTTGGATTTTATGCAGCGCAATACTGAAAAACGCGGTGACGGCGAGCGCAGGAAAGGTGAGAAATTCAGATAGATGTCAGATAATAATTCACATAAAAACTCACAAAAGTCTAAAAACCGCGCTCTGCTTGTTGTGTTGCTGGTGGTGATTGCTCTGCTTTATTCGATTACCTTAATGCGGATTGGCGCAAGGTAAATTGACCAAATACTTGACCTTTTCTGCTAAAATTTGCATCTCATCGCCGCTAAATTCTGGGTTGCTTTCTAGCATCTTGGCAAAATTTGCTGGCTTGGTGTTTTTATGGTCTGGTAGCGGCAAAATGCTAAATTTTTTGCCCGTCGCCTGCGCTTCACTCATCATGTTCACCGAATCATTGGAAACTATTATTTCATCTGCGATAGCCAGCAAACCGTGGTAAGGATTTTCAGAAATCCCGTCGTAAATATAAACGCTTCTGTCGCCAGCCAGCTCTTGTTTGAGCAGAAAAATATTCCCAGCACCAGTGCGCCGCGATGGGGTAATAAGTAGCGAACCACCACTTGCCAGTTTGTTTTTTAGCAGCCGTATCACTTCTCGCATCCGCGCTTTGGTGAGTGTGTATTTGTTGGTTGAGCCGCCAAGCAAAACCGCGATATGCGGCTTTGGGTAGCTGGCAAACGAGGACGCGAATTTTTCGGTGGCGGCGGCAAGTTTTTCTGGCGTTATATTATGAAGGGCAAATCTAGTTTTTATAACATTCTCGCCAGTTATTTTGTCATGTTCCATGGCAATCACGAGGTCAAAATATTTGCTTGCCATTTGCGGGTCTTGAATATGTATGGTTTTAATTTGTGGATTTTGTTGTTTTAGAGCCATAGAAACCAGAGCTGCCTTGCGCCCACAGCTTATGATTAGGCTTTGGGCTTCAGGCTTCAGGCTTTTGCAGCTAATAAAGCGAAAAAGGAAAGGTAATAGTTCAAAAGCTTTATTCGGTAAAAAACGCAAATATTTTGGCAGCCCAATCGCTATCATTTCTGGCTCTAAAGTCAGTGCCTCGGCGAGTGCGCGAACTTGTGATACCATGCCAGCACTGCCATCCGTTATACCGAAAACCTTCATATTATTCCCTTGGCTTTGAAGGAAAAATGTTCTTTCGCGCTGATTATCAGATGGTCATGCACTTCGATTCCTAGTGGGCGGGCAGCATTTACTATCTGCTTGGTGACATCAATATCGGTTTTGCTAGGTGTAACATCGCCGCTAGGGTGATTATGGGCGAGGATGACACTCGCCGCGCCTAGCTCCAAAGCGCGTTTTACCACCTCGCGGGGATAGACAGCCGTATGGTTGATTGTGCCAGTTTGTTGCTGCTCATCGGCGATTAGCTCTAGCTTGTGGTTAAGAAATAAAATATGGAACGCCTCGTTTTGGTTGTTGCCTATATGCAGGCGCAAATAGTCCAGCAGCTGCGTCCAGCTTTTTATAACGGTTTTTCCTGCCACTTCTTCTTTTAGCAATTTTTCCGCGGCGCATTTGGTGACCTTTAGAGCCACCACCGCCGCTTCATTAACACCCTCAACCTTGAGCAGTTCAGTTGGCGCGGCGAGCAAAACCTTACCAAAACTGCCAAATTTAGCGAGTAATCCCTTCGCCAGCGGCTTAACATCGCCCATCGGCTTGGCGGGAAATAAAATCAGCTCCAGCATTTCATAATCCGCCAGCGCGTCCTCGCCAGCATTCAAAAACCGTTCGCGTAGTCGCTTGCGATGCCCTGTATAATGCGGCTTTTCTTGGGATTTTTCTGGTGGTTTTGTTTCAGACATTTACACCTGTTCCAACTCCACCAGAGTCCCGCAGAAATCCTTGGGATGTAGGAACAAAACAGGGTTACCATGCGCCCCGATTTTTGGTGTACCATCGCCCAGAACTCGCGCTCCGCTGGCGATTAGCTGGTCACGAGCGGCGATTATATCGGAAACCTCATAGCAAATATGGTGAATTCCGCCGCTGGCGTTTTTGGCGAGGAAGGCGGCAATCGGAGAGTTTTCGCCAAGCGGCTGTAATAGCTCAATTTTAGTGTTGGGTAGCAGCACAAAAACCACCGTCACCCCATGTTCTGGCACATCTTGCGGCGCGGAAACCTCTGCCCCCAGCGTGTCGCGATAAATTGCGGTTGCCGCTTCCAGATCAGGAACAGCTATGGCAACATGGTTGAGTCTACCGATCATAATTTCCTCCAAGGTTGTAATCTCGCTGTGCTATAGCGAAAATGGTTGGTTTCCGAGAACCGCAGCGCAGTGTACACGCTAGTACATGAGCAGCGGAAGCGCAGGAAAACAGCCGTTTGCAGCGTAGCACAGTAGAGATTAATCAAATTGTCACAAAAGCTTCACTTTATATATTCGAAAAATAGGATATGATAAAACTATAAAATAAACAATAGAGCATATTCCACCATGGATAGCGAAGAACACGATAAAATTCAAAAGCTTATAGCAACGGGGCGTTCGGCGAATGACGAAGGGCCGTTCTATCACCATACTTTTTGGGAAAGCTATAAGGGGGCGATTAAGGGCAAGCTTGGTGGTTTAATCATCGGCGGGCTGATTGGTGTGCTGGTTGGCGGCATTGCTTTTGGGATAATGGCGATTTTTGCTGGCGGGCTTAGTGCGAGTGGGTTGATTTTAGGTACAACAATTAGTGCCAAGGCAATTATTGGTGGGCTTGGCGTGGCGGGGATGGTGTATGGGGCGCATGAATTCAGCGAGGTTGGGCGGGTTTCAGGTGCGGTGGCGGCGGGTTTGGATGATAGCGAAAAGCGCAATCACGAGTTTGAGCTGGCAAAATTTTCCGAAATGAAAAAGGAAATTGGCGAGCTAAAGGCGATGATTGCGGGGCAGAAAGCGGCGAATGACCCAACATTCTCACAAAAAGTTCCTGCCGCCGCCGCCAATGATGAGAATTTTTCTGTTGCAACTGCGAATCATTCTCAACAAGAGGTGGATGAGCTGGAGCGGACACGGGCGAAACTTGCCGAATACCGCACCACCCACCACCGCGATGATGTCCTAAAATCCAAAGGTTTAATCTATTGGAAAGTGATGCTGGTTGGTGCATTGGCGGGTATTGGCGTGGGGCTGTTGTTAGCCAGTGGGGTTGGTGGCGTTGCTGCTGCGGAGATCCTCTCACACATTGGCATCGGCGAAATAGCGACAGTGGCTGGTGCAAAAACCTTGGTTGGAATTGGCAGTGCAGAGCTTATGACCACTTCAGCCATCGCTTTCGGCACGATTGGCGCGAGTTTTGGTATCAGCCGTGACTTTTTCCGCATGGTGTTTGATAAAACTGATACGGTTTTTAAGGGCGTTTTTGACCTGAAACACAGCCGCGAGCGCCAAAAACAACCAGAAATTGAGCTGCAACCAGTAGCCCCCAGTCCGCGGATAAGTACACTAGTTTATCACACACATAATAACGATGAGCATGATTATGAGGGTGCTGATTTTCCATACGCTAAATCAGTTACCTATTACCGCGATATGATACCATCCAAACAGAATAATAACTTTATTTCAAAACAGGATAAAGACTTTGCTACCATCGCCAAAGAAGCCCTCGCTTCCCTTGACCACACCCAAGCACGGCGGAATTAGATGGTTAGTGAATAAATATTGCAAAATATTATTTAATCACTAATCACTAACCACTAACCACTAACCACCATAAACCAACATGCCCATTTCATTCATGATCGCCTCGCCCAAGTCGGGTTCGGGGAAAACCACAGTGACGCTCGGTTTGCTGCGCTCAATTACGCGCCGTGGGCTTATGGTTTCCGCTTTCAAATGCGGGCCTGATTATATAGATCCTGCCTTTCACCAGATAGCCTGCGGGCGCACTAGCTATAACCTTGATAGTTGGACGATGTCGGAAGCCGTCATGAGCCATAATTTCGCTCGTGGCGTGGACGGGGCGAAGGTTGTCATCGCCGAGGGTTCAATGGGTTTGTTTGACGGCGTGGCGAGTGTTGGTGCGAGTGGTGACGGCGCATCGGCGGATATTGCGGCGCGGTTTAATCTGCCGATAATTTTGGTGATGGACGCTAGCGGGCAGTCGCAGTCGGCGGGCGCGGTGGCGATGGGTTTTGTGAATTTCCGTCCAGACATAAAAATAGCGGGCGTAATCCTTGGCAATATCGCCAGTGACCGCCATTATGCTTTGGCAAAGCGCGGGGTGGAGAGGGCAGGGATAAAGGTTTTTGGCTCGTTGCCGCGTGGTTGTGTGCCGCCGCTTCCAGAACGCCATCTTGGCTTGGTGCAGGCAGCCGAAAGCCCAAATATTTCCGCCACCATTGATCAGCTCGCCGATGCGATTGAGCAGCATATTGATGTGGACGGGATTTTGGCAGCTTGCCACTCTATATCTGTTCCAACCCTAAACCCAAAGCCTAAAGCCCAAAGCCTAAAGCCTAGAATTGCACTAGCGCAGGACATCGCCTTTTCCTTCATCTACCCGCATATTCTGGCGGATTGGCGGGAGCAGGGGGCGGAGATTCTGCCATTTTCGCCGCTGGCGGATGAAGCACCTGACCAATCGGCGGATTTATGCTGGCTGGCGGGCGGTTATCCCGAGCTGCATTTGGAAAAACTGGCGGGAAATCATAATTTCCTGAGTGGCTTACGCGAATTTGCGGCTGGGAAACCAGTTCACGGCGAATGCGGAGGTTATATGGTGCTTGGTGATTTGATAATTGACGCCGAGGGGAAAGAATGGGCGATGGCGGGTTTGCTGCCGCTGACCACCAGCTTTGCCAAGCGCAAACTCCATCTTGGTTATCGCGCTGTACGCCTTGCCGCAGATTGCCCGATTGGCGCAAAAAATTCGCTCGTGCGTGGGCATGAATTCCACTACGCAACCATAACCAAGCAGGGCGAAGCAAGCTCGCTAGGCGAGGCAAGCGATGCAAACGGGAAGTCTCTAGGCAGCGCGGGAATGCAAGTTGGCAAGGTAACGGGAAGTTTTTTCCATTTGGTGGCTGGTTGATTAGCGTTTGGTGTTCT
Organism: Rickettsiales bacterium; assembly: GCA_005792635.1. Classification (GTDB taxonomy): domain Bacteria; phylum Pseudomonadota; class Alphaproteobacteria; order Rickettsiales; family SXRF01; genus SXRF01. Next base: position 464 of record SXRF01000037.1, on the reverse strand, counting down.
TCCCACCGCCAGCACTGCCCGCTTTTTTATCCGCATCCTCTAGTTTTTTGATTTGGTTGCGGATGTTTGCCGCTTCTTCAAACTCAAGGTCGGCGGCGGCTTCTAGCATTTTCTGGCGGAGCTTTAGGATATATTTTTCTTTGTCCTTGCCGTCGTCTTTTACCGCGTATTTTTTGCTGGTGGTGCTTACTGTATAATGGTCATGCTCATAAACTGACTCAATGATTTCGCCAATTTTTTTGCTGATAGAGGCAGGGGTGATACCGTGTTTTTCGTTATAGGCGATTTGGGTTTTGCGGCGGCGGTCAGTTTCGTCCAGCGCGATTTTCATGGAGTTGGTGATGCGGTCGGCATATAAAATCACTCGCGCATCAACATTTCGCGCTGCTCGCCCGATGGTCTGAATCAGCGAGGTTGCCGAGCGCAGGAAGCCTTCCTTGTCAGCGTCCAAAATAGCCACCAGC
>SXRF01000036.1 GCA_005792635.1 Rickettsiales bacterium | reverse complement strand
TCGCCGCGTGGCGTTGAAGGTGGCTGGGATGTAAAAGAGCAACCGCCCGAATTTTGGGATCAATATAAAACCGAATTCGCACCCAATACCAGCATCCGCATCCACCCGCTGCTACACTGGACAGAGCTTGATATTTGGCTATATATTCAGCGCGAAAATATACCAATCGTTCCGCTTTATTACGCGAAAAAATATAATGAATTTGAGGGCAGAGATTTTGGTGGAAAGATGATGCGTTTCCGCAGCCTCGGCGAAAAAGGCATAACTTGGCCAGTGGAAAGTAGCGCGGATACAATAGAAAAAATCATCGCCGAGCTAAAAACCACCAAAACCAGCGAACGCTCTGGCAGACCGATGGGCGCGGATGAGGATGAGAGCAGCTTTGAAAGGCTTCGGGCGGATGGGTATATGTGAACGATGTGTAGTTTGTATTTAGTAATTTGTAAATTGTAAGTATTTATTATAAATAAAATTAAGATGGTTGTAAAAATGCAAAATAAATTAAAATTTGATGAAAAATCACAAGATACAAGCTACAAATTACAAACTACTAAAAGCCGCGCCCAACTCAAAATCGTAATCGTTGGGCATGTGGATCATGGGAAATCAACCCTCGTTGGACGGTTGTTATATGACACAAATTCGCTGCCTGATGGCAAGTTTGAAGCCATAACCGCGAGTTGTAAAAAACGCGGAATGCCCTTTGAGTGGTCGTTCCTTATGGATGCGCTCCAAACTGAGCGCGACCAAGGAATAACCATAGACACTACACAGATATGGCTTAAAACCCCGAGCCGTGATGTGGTGATTATTGATGCTCCCGGCCATAAGGAATTTCTAAAAAACATGATAACTGGCGCGGCGCAGGCCGATGCAGCTCTTGTACTTATTGATGCGAAGGAAGGCATCCGCGAGCAAAGCAAACGCCATGGTTATTTGCTGCATTTGCTGGGCGTGCGCCAGATTGCGGTGCTGGTCAATAAAATGGATATGGTGGGGTATGACGAAGAAATTTTCCGCAAAATTGAGGCGGAGTACCGCGAATATTTGGCGAGCCTTGGCGTTACGCCGACTTGTTTTATCCCAATTTCCGCGAGGGATGGCGATGGTATAAAAACCGCGTCCGAAAATATTAGCTGGTACAAGGGCGACAGCGTAACTGCGATGTTGGATAAATTTGAGGTGGCGAGCGCGGATGAGTCCCTGCCCCTTCGTTTCCCGATTCAAGATATTTACAAGTTTGACGAACGGCGCATCCTCGTTGGGCGCATTGAAAGTGGCAGCCTTAAAGTTGGTGATGAATTGCTGTTTTCACCATCTAACACCATTGCCAAAGTGGCGAGCATTGAGGAATGGGGGGCGAATGTGTTGCCGACCAGCGTTTCCGCTGGGCAAAGCGTGGGGATTACGCTTACTGACCAGATATTTGTGGAGCGCGGGCATATCGCCAGCCACAAAGAAAATGCACCCGCACTCACCAACCTTTTCCGTGCGCGGATTTTTTGGCTGGGCAAGAAACCTTTGGAGCTGGGCAAACGCTATAAAATAAAACTCGGCACAAGCGAGATGATGGCAGAGGTTAAAACCATTGAGCATGTGATAGACGCCGACACCCTCGCTCACGCACCCGCCAACCGCGTGGAACGCAGCAATGTGGCGGAGATTATCCTGCGCGTGCGCGGCCTCGCGGTGGTGGATGATTTTAATAATAATCAGAAAACTGGTCGCTTTGTAATTTTGCAGGATTACGATGTGGCAGGTGGCGGCATCATAAATATGGATGGTTTTTTTGACCAGCGGGTTGCCACGCCAAAAACTGTTAAATCCGAGAATATTTTTGATGTGGATTTTGGGGTAACGCCCGAACAACGCTCAATCGCTAATGGGCATTTGGGCGGAATTTTGTGGTTTTCTGGCTTGTCTGGCTCAGGCAAATCCACAGTCGCAAAGCTATTGCAAAAACGCTTGTTTGACAAGGGTTATCAGGTGTTTGTGCTTGACGGCGACAACATCCGCAAAGGGTTAAATAGCGACCTTGGCTTTTCCGCAACCGACCGCACCGAGAATTTACGCCGTGTGGGCGAAGTGGCGGCACTTTTCGCCAAGGCGGGGGTGATTGTCATTAGCGCGTTTATCTCGCCCATGCGTGAGGACAGGCGGGCGGTTCGCGCCATTGCACCTAATTATTTCCATAATATCCATATCAAAGCCTCGCTGGAAACTTGCGAAAAGCGCGATGTAAAAGGCTTATATGCCAAAGCGCGAGCGGGCGAAATCCCTGATTTTACAGGCATTTCCGCGCCATTTGAAGAACCAAACAACCCAGATGTCGCGCTGGACACCGAAAATCTTTCGGTGCAAGCTTGCGTGGAGCAGCTACTAAAATATATTGACGCACAGCTGGTTGAACCAGTGCGCAACATGGCGATGGAAGGCAGCGCAGATTATTCAGGTGGTGGGATTTAAGGGGACAACTTATGGTTACTATGCGCGATGCTATAGAGGCTTATAATAAGCGATATTATGATGGCAAAGGTGAAGCTATGTTAGAAGACAAAGGATACAATGGAGAAAAACGACCATTTCATGATATGTGTCATGTTATAGCCTCTGGCATTGCCAATTTTAACATTGGCGATTGCAACTTAATAGATAGTTTCAAATTTTTAGATAAAACTGGACTAGTTGCTAGAAACGCTGGAATGAAAGCAGAAATGTTAGAATATATATATAACAATGCATTAGCAAAAAAGACTGTAAGTAAAGATGATATACAATGGTATTTTAGTAGCATAATCGTCAAAGTAGTTGGTAAATTCACAGTTCCACATCAAGAGCAATCTAAATCACACATAGCAGAATTACACGATATAATTTCTGATAAAGAAATTATATTTCATACAGATAAAGCAAGAGAATTGGCTGAAAAATTAGAGCGTAATCATCCAGAATGTTGTAATAATTCTGGCAGTTTAGATTTTGATAAACTCCTTGATTTAGATTTGAATGAATTTGCGATTAATAATTTTACGATAGAAGATAAAAAGAAATTCTCCATAGCTGATAAAATAAGATTTAGAGATATAGATTTGGATAGTTCTACGGAAAGAGGAATATAAAAAATGAATTTCGGACATGGAATAAAATTTGCAGAACTTTACAGCCGTGATGGGCTAGTTGCGATTGATAATGCGTTTGTTGAGCAGTTAAAGGCGAGTGATGTTGCGTTGCATAATCGCCTTATGGCCGCAAGGTTAAGTCATGGGTCACGGGTCATGGGTCATGAAGAAAAATCACCCATGACTCATGACTCTGGACTCATGACCAATTTATCACCAAAAGACCACTCCCAACTCCTCCTTGACCTCGCGCCACATATTGAAGATTTTATTGGTGAGCTTTTTGGCATTAAAAAAGAAATCGCAGAACTTGCAGAGGCGCACCACGCGCTTGCGCCACTTTACGCTTGCAAACGGTTATTTGTGCAGCGCAGAGCTGCCAAGGCATTAACGCCCGATGCTGCAAGCCAAGTTAGTGGTGATGCGCTACTGGGGATGCTGCCGATTTTGCATCATGATGATGAATTTTTCGAGCTAGTTTTCGCCAAAACCGTGATGAGCTGGTTGGAAAAAGAGGAAGAAAATAAATCGCTGATAGAAATCGCTGCCCGCTATGCTGCGTGGGCGTTATATAGCGAGGCGGGACAAGCGCGACACAAGGCAGGCGTGCTATTTAAGCAGCCGAAAAAATTTGATTTTAACAATCTGGTGGCTTGTGAAACCGAACTTCGCGATGGTGTGCAGATTTTGCGTTTTGGCAAAGAGCATTTGCGGGCGCGGGATGGTTTTAAGCTAACCGATGATGGTGGGGCGCGGGTGCAAGCCCTCGACAGCGCGAATTATTGCATTTTCTGCCATAATCAGGGCAAGGATTCCTGCTCCAAAGGCTTAAAAGAAAAAACTGGCGAGGTGAAAATCAATCCGCTGGAAATTCCGCAGGCTGGCTGTCCGCTGGAAGAAAAAATTTCGGAAATGAATTTGCTGAAATCGCAAGGGGTGGCGGTGGGCGCGTTGGCGGTTGTGACGCTCGATAACCCGATGTGCGCGGGAACTGGGCATCGCATTTGCAATGATTGTATGAAATCCTGCATTTACCAAAAACAAGAACCTGTGAATATTCCTCTTGTGGAAACTCACACGCTGCGCGATGTTTTGAACCTGCCTTATGGCTTTGAGATTTACTCGCTGCTTACGCGCTGGAATCCGCTTAATCTTTCGCGCCCTGTGCCAAAGCCTGATAGCGGGTATAAAGTGCTAGTGGCGGGGCTTGGGCCTGCGGGCTATACTCTTGCTCATCATCTGATGAATGATGGTCATATTGTGGTTGGCATTGACGGGCTTAAAATTGAGCCTTTGCCTGTTGGGCTGGTGGGGGAGAATTTCGCGCCAATTAAAGATATAAAAACCATTTATGAAGCCCTTGACGAGCGCAGTTTGGCTGGTTTTGGCGGGGTGGCGGAATATGGTATTACGGTTCGCTGGGATAAAAATTATCTGAAAATAATTCGTTTATTACTTGAGCGACGCGAACAATTTGCCATGTTTGGCGGTGTGCGTTTTGGCTCATCTCTCACTTATGAAACAGCTTTTGAGCTTGGCTTTGATCATATCGCATTATGTATGGGCGCGGGTAAGCCAACGGTTCTGGATATACCAAATGCGCTGGCTCGCGGGGTGCGTACGGCATCTGACTTCCTGATGGCACTTCAGCTTACTGGTGCGGGGAAGAAAGATTCTATCGCTAATCTGCAAATCCGCCTGCCGATCGTGGTGATTGGTGGCGGCTTGACTGCGGTGGATACCGCCACGGAATCTCTGGCTTATTATCCGATACAAGTGGAAAAATTCCTCGCTCGCTATGAAGCGTTAGTTGCCAAATCTGGCGAAGCGGAAGTTCGGAGTAGCTGGAGCGCGGAAGATACTATAATCGCTGAAGAATTCATTTCACATGCGAAACAAATTCGCGCTGAAAAATTAAAAGAAAAGCCTGATGTGTGGTCGCTTCTTGACGCTTGGGGCGGGGTGAAATTGGTTTATCGCAAACGCCTTATTGACGCGCCGAGCTATCGCCTCAACCATGAAGAAGTTGAAAAAGCCTTTGAAGAAGGAATTTTTATCGCCGAGCAATATGAACCAACCAATATTGAAGTTGATGAGTTCGGGGCGGCTTGCGCCATTAGGCTACAGGCTCTAGGCTCTAGGCTTCAAGATGCAACAGAAGCCCAAAGCCTGAAGCCCGAAGCCTATCTTCCCGCCCGAACCATCCTCGTTGCAGCTGGCACAAGCCCGAACACGGTTTTACAGCGCGAAGATCCAGAGAATTTTCAGCTAGACGGTAAATATTTCCGCGCCATTGACGAAGAAGGTAATCCAGTGAAACCAGAGCGGGTTTCTAAGCCTAAAGCCGTGCGTGTGCTGATGAATATTGATGATCAAGGTAGAGCGGTTAGCTTCTTTGGCGACTTGCACCCATCATTTGCGGGAAATGTGGTAAAAGCTATGGGCAGCGCGAAGCAGGGGTACTCTGTGGTGACTCGGATTTTGGAGAAAATGTCGTCGCGTCGTCATCCTGTGGAACGCGAAGCGTTAGCACAGGATCCTGCGCTGTCGCTGCGCTCCCCGCAGGATGACGGTTTCTTACACAAAATAAACGCCGAACTCCGCGCTACCATCCACGCGATAAATCGCCTAACGCCGAACATTATTGAGATTGTGGTGAAAGCACCACTCGCAGCTCGCCAATTCAAAGCTGGGCAGTTTTATCGGTTGCAAAATTATGAGGCACTCGCATTGCGAGTGCCGAGTGTAGAGTGTAGAGTTTTGAGTGTAGAAAATAAATCACACTCCACACTCCACACTCAACACTCAACAACCCTAGCCATGGAAGGACTCGCTCTAACAGGCGCGTGGGTGGATAAAGAGGCGGGTTTGCTTGCCACAATTGTTTTGGAAATGGGCGGTTCGTCTAGCCTTTGCGCTCACTTAAAAGTTGGTGAGCCTGTGGTGCTGATGGGGCCGACGGGTGCGCCAACCGAGATTCCGAAGAATGAAACCGTCATGCTGGTGGGCGGTGGTTTGGGTAATGCGGTGCTGTTTTCTATCGGCAAAGCCATGCGTGAAAATGGCTGCAAAGTGCTGTATTTTGCGGGTTATAAAAAAGCCGTGGATAGATATAAGGTTGCGGAGATTGAAGAAGCTTCCGACATCATAGTTTGGTGCTGCGATGAACAGGCGGATTTTGTGCCAAACCGCCCGCAAGACAGCGTTTTCCATGGCAATATTGTGGATGCGATTAAAGCATATGGTAAAAACACTCTACCACTTACCACTTGCCACTTACCACTATCCACTATCTCCCACATCATCGCCATCGGCTCAGACCGCATGATGGCTGCCGTTGCTGCTGCGCGATATGGGGTGTTAAAAGATTATCTAAACCCAAAACATATCGCCATTGGCAGCATCAACTCGCCGATGCAGTGTATGATGAAGGAAATCTGCGCTCAATGTTTGCAGAAGCATATTGACCCAGTAACGGGCAAAGAATATTTTGTTTATTCCTGCTTTAATCAGGATCAGAATATGGATACCATCTCTTGGCAACATCTAAACGACCGCCTAAAGCAAAACAGCCTTCAGGAAAAATTGACGGCGCGGTGGATTGAGCATTGTTTGGAGAAAATATAGATAAAACAAGTATTTCAACGCCTTATCCGCAGTCGTCATCCCGTGCTTGACACTGGATCTAGAGCTGCAAATTCAGTCAGTGCTTTTATCCCTAGATGCCCAGCCTTCGCTGGTATGACGACAACTATATTACTTGTATAAATTCAAACTTCTTATAAAATTATCCTATCAAAAAAATCTCTAAAAACTATGAAAGTCGCGAAATGCTAGAGAGGGAGTGCACTGCTGCAAAATCAGCGAGCAGCAGGAATATGCTAAATTTTTTTGCGATTCTAAGAAATGTGCGCGCACGCAAAAAATATAGCAACTCGCGCATTGCAAAAGCTGGCTTCACTCTTGTAGAACTCGCACTTGTCCTAGTTATTATCGGGTTAGTTGTTGGCGGAGTTTTGGTTGGCAAAGAATTGATCCACTCGGCAGAAATTCGCTCAACAATGAAACAGGCTGAAGAATTCACATCCGCCAGCAAAACTTATACTTTAAAGTATAATTGCCTTGCTGGTGATTGCACAAATGCAACTACTTTATTCACTGGAACAGGAAACGGTGATGGTAATGGACAAATTGGTGGAGGTGCTAATCCGATGTCTAGCACCGAAGATATATATTTCTGGCAACACCTTGCTTTAGCAAACCTGATTTCTGGCTCTTACACTCTTGTCGCATCTGGTAGCACTTACCTACCTGATATAAATTACCCATCATCAAAAATGGGTGGAGCGTTTGGGGTGTGGAATTTGCAAATTTATTCTGCTGGTGGTGCATTTTTCAGTGGCAAATTATTTGTTGCTCAATATGGCAATAATTTGCTGCTTGGCACTCCATGGGGAACAACAGCTTCAAAAGTCCCACTTAATCCACTACTTTCTGGCTATGATGCATTTGCAATTGATAGTAAGTTTGATGATGGGTTGCCAGCCTATGGTAAAATTATGACATGGCAAAGCAGCTCTGGGTATTCTACTGGTTGCGCAACAACTGATGTTTCCAGCACTGCCGCTTACTCTCAAACTACAAGCATAAACTGTGGATTGTTTTTTACTAATGCCTTTTAACCAGCAAAAACCGCTTGCAAGAAAAACTAACCGCACGGTGGATTGAGCATTGTTTATCTTCGGTAATATCGTGAATTTTCAGGCGTTTGTGGCGCGAGTTTTCGCCGCCAGTGATTTCGAACATTGATTTGGGAATTCCCCACTCTTTGCTCAAAAAGCTGATAAGTTCCGCGTTTGCCTTGCCATCTTCTGGCGGTGCGGCAATTTTGATTTTAAGCTCGCGCTTACCGCTGCCAAGTTCAACCCAGCCGATTATCTGATTTTTCGTTGATTTCGGAGTAATATGGACTGGAATAATCATATATTCCAGCCAGTTATGCCGACAGAACTAAGCAGCTGAAGAAGTATCAGCTTTTTTGTCAGCGTTCTTTTTGCTAGCAACACCAAAATTGGCAAAACGATTTTGGAATTTCTCCATCTGACCAGTTTTACGCAAATTAACGCCGCCAACCCAAGCTGGATGGGTAAGTGGGTCAACATCAAGCTGAAGAACATCGCCCTCTTTACCCCAAGTAGAGTAAGTTTCATATTTTGCACCATCGGTCATAACAACGGTGATTTTGTGATATTCTGGGTGAATGCCTTGTTTCATAACGATTTTTCCTAAGTTAAAGCACGGAAATATCCGCGCAAATAATAATTTTGAGGCACGACTTATAGCTAATAAAAATCAATATTGCAAGCAAAACATTGACTAAAATTACCAAATCATATCCCCTGCGGTTTTGCGCTGAATCCTATCAGTGATTCCATAGCATAGGCAGTGTTCAGAACGGTTTGTTCATCAAAAGCTTTGCCGATGATTTGTAAGCCCAGCGGCAGACCGTCTTTGTTCACGCCAGCGGGAATGGAAATAGCGGGTAGCCCTGCCAGCGAGGTGGGAACAGTGAACACATCGTTCAGATACATCTCAACAGGGTTTTCAGGTTTATAATCAAAGCCAAAGGCGGCGGTTGGCGCGGTTGGGGTGAGGATGGCATCCACTTTTTCAAAAGCCTTGCGGAAATCCTCCGCAATCAACCAGCGCACGCGCTGCGCTTTTTTGTAATAAGCATCATAATAACCAGCGGAAAGAACATAAGTGCCGATCATGATGCGGCGTTTAACCTCCGCGCCAAAGCCAGCGGCGCGGGTTTGCTCATACATCTCGGTCAGGCTTTTATCGCCGCCCACGCGCAGGCCGTAACGCACACCATCATAACGCGCGAGGTTGGAAGAACATTCCGCAGGTGCAACGATATAATAAGTAGCGAGGGCGTATTTGGTGTGTGGTAGCGTTATATCCACGATTTCCGCACCCGCTTCTTTTAGCAGTTTGATGCCATTATCCCAAACGCGCAGAACATCGGCGTCTATACCGTCTGGGCGATATTCTTTGGGAATGCCGATTTTTTTACCCTTAACATCCGCGCTCAGCAAGGCTTCAAAATCAGGCACAGGCATGTTCACCGAGGTGGAATCCTTCGCATCATGCCCACACATAACCGAAAGCATAATCGCGCTGTCACGAACCGTGCGGGTGATTGGCCCTGCTTGGTCTAGCGAGCTAGCAAACGCAATCGTGCCCCAGCGCGAGCAACGCCCATAAGTTGGCTTGATGCCGACAATACCGCAGAATGACGCTGGCTGGCGGATTGAGCCGCCCGTGTCCGTACCCAGCGCCATTGGCGCGAGGTTGGCGGCAACGGCAGCCGCCGAACCACCCGATGAACCACCCGGCACAAGTGCCTGAGTTTGGAGTGTGGAGTTTGGAGTGTGGCTGTCTTTTTCTACACTCAACACTCCACACTCAACACTCGCCTTGCGCCAAGGATTCAGCACATTGCCATAATAGCTGGTGATATTCGCGCTGCCCATGGCGAATTCGTCGAGGTTTAGCTTGCCGAGCATAACACCGCCTGCGTTCCAGATATTTTGCGTAATCGTGGATTCGTATTGCGGCTTAAACCCATCCAGAATATGCGAGGCGGCGGTGGTGAGCGTGCCTTTGGTGCAGAATAAATCCTTCACGCCAACAGGTATGCCTTCAATCGCGCCCGCATTTCCGCTTGCGATTTTTGCGTCAGAGTTTTTTGCCATGTCCAACGCGATGTCGCGGGTGATGGTGATAAACGCGTTATAATGCGAATTTGTGCGCTCAATTTCGGCGAGGTGCGCCGTCGTCAATTCCACAGCGGAAAATTTTTTGTCTTTCAGCCCATCGCGCATTTGCGCGAGAGTTAGGGTGCGTAGTTCACTAGTCATTGTTTTGTTTCTTCCTTATATATGCTTACAGTTATATTTGGTTCTATTAAGTGCACGATGTCAATTATATCTTGCTGCATTTTTTCGAGGTCGTAATCAAGTATTGGCTCGTAATGCGCTATTCGGTTGCGTAATTTTAGGATTGGATGCAGTCTTTTGCTGAGTTGCTTGCGTTCAAGCGAGCCTGTTTTTGGCTTGAAGGCTTGGCGCAAGCAATGCCGCCATAATGTATCATAATATAGATTGAACAAATTTACCCAAAAGCCAAAATTGACAGCAGAGACCAAACTCCCATTAGTTACTGATTTTCCTTCTTTTTCTAGGTTTTTCTTGGCTTTTTGAATTTGCGACTTATCTTTTTCGTTCAAGCCAATATTTGCATTATCAAACCACGCATCCCCATATTTTTTTGAAAGTTGAAAATTTATGGCATTACGCAGACCAATTTCTAGCCAGTGTAGCTGGGCATAAAAAATTTGGCATTGCTTTAGGTTTTCTTGATATAAAACAATAGCTTTTTCTTTGTTGCTGTTTGCTAAACGCAAATAAGTAGCCATCCTATCCACGGATAGAAAATTCTCTAGTGCCTCATAATTAATCTCTTCTAGCATTGACAGGCTGCCTGTTTTCACTTATCATCTGCTGTGTAGGGCTGAGAAGTGGCGTCTGTGCCTCGTAAAGAGTGTCATATCCACCTCAGCCATTTTTTTATCAGACGACACCCCCACCAGCAAAACGCATCTGCGCCAGCGTTAATTCTCTAAGTGCATCAGTCATTGTTTGGTTTCTTCCTTATTTTCATCATCATCTAAATTCACGGAAATATGCGATAACGCACTTTGCAGGCGGGCGAGTGTGGTTTCAATGTCGCCGATAACGCTAGCCCGCAGCTCTTCGCTTGGCGGTGTGTCGCTGGCGAGCATCTCCTTCAGGCGGTTATTTATCCGCACCGTTTCATTCGCCACATATTCGGCTATGAAGGTTTTGTCGTCCATGCTCGTTATGCTTACTCCATCACCTTAGGCACGACGAAACAACCATAATCGCTTTCGGGTGCATTGGCGAGGACGGAGGCTTGCTGGTTACCATCAGTCACCGCATCTTCGCGTAGCGGCAAAGTGACAGAGGAAACCGAGGTCATCAGCGGTACGCCGTCGGTATTCACCTCCGAAAGCTGCTCCACCCATTGCAAAATGCCCGAAATCTCGCTGGCGTAATGGTTTTTTTCTTCTTCGCTTACGGCAATCCGCGCCAAACGCGCAATTTTGCCAACAGCTTGACTGTCTATGGACATTTTTTCTCCAAATTTTCTTAGTGCTAGTGCTAGTGATTAGTGCTAGTGATTAAGGCTAAATTTCACTAGCCACTAACACTGACCACTAGCACTATGCTCATAAAAAACCAAGAAGATTTTTCTGCACTATTGCCGAGTGATGCTCGCCTGCTGGGCTTGGATGTCGGGGAAACCACCATTGGGCTGGCACTAAGCGACCACAGACGCAGCATCTCCACCCCCCACCACACCATCGAACGCAAGAAATTTAGCAAGGATATTGAACAACTTAAAGCCGTAATTGAAAACCATAAAGTCGGCGGCTTAGTGGTGGGCAACCCGCTGAATATGGACGGCAGCGAAGGGCGGCGCACGCAATCCATCCGCACTTTTGTAAGCAATATCAGCAAACAAATAGAATTGCCGATTTTGCTGTGGGACGAGCGCATGTCCACGCAAGCGGTGGAGCGCATGATGCTCACCGCTGATTTATCGCGCAAACGCCGCGCCGAATTGGTTGATAAACTCGCCGCCAGCTATATATTGCAAGGATATTTGGATAATAATAGGTTCGGATCATAAATTCTACTATAGCTTGCTGCGAATGGTGGTTTCTTGAGCTTCCGTTGCTCATGTACTTAGTGTACACTCCGCTACGGTTCTTAAGAAACCACCATTCTCGCTACGCTCTAGCGAATTTCTGAGTAGAACCTATGTTCATCTTTGTACCTCACCCAATTACCGTCATGCCCGCCCTGCGCGGGCATCTATGGCGAAAACCGCTGTTCGAATTTGTTGCCCTAGATCCCGTGGCAAGCACGGGATGACGACCAATTGATGTGTAAAAATAATCTTCTTGAACTTATTTAATAGTTAGTTGTAGAGTGTTCGCAGTTTTTTTGTAAATGTTCGGTAGGAGAAGAATTATGGCTGGCAGCGTGAATAAAGTAATACTCATTGGAAATCTTGGGCGCGACCCTGAAATTCGCTCGACACAGGACGGGCGCGAGATTGCCAACCTTGCCATTGCCACTTCTGAAAGCTGGAAAGACAAAAGCACGGGCGAGCGCAAGGAAAAAACCGAGTGGCACCGTGTGGTAATTTTTAATGACGGCTTGGTGAATGTTGTTAAAAGCTACCTGAAAAAAGGCGCGAAAGTTTATATTGAGGGCGCGTTGCAAACCCGCAAATGGACTGACAAGGACGGGCATGAAAAATATTCAACCGAGGTGGTGTTGCAAGGTTTTGGCGGTGTGCTGACTATGCTTGACGGCAAGTCTTCGTCTGGTGATAATTCTGGCGGTGGCTATAACCAAGGCTATTCGCAACCGATGGGTGGCTCGCAGCAAAAAGCTCCTGCTGATTTAGTGGATGATGAAATACCTTTCTAGTAGAAAAAAAGGAATAAAAAAATGAGTTATAAAATCGCCGTCGTTGGGGCGACGGGAAATGTTGGGCGGGCGATGCTCGCAATCCTCGCCGAGCGCAGGTTTCCTGCTAGCGAAGTGGTAGCACTCGCCTCAAAACGCTCTCTAGGCAAAGAAGTTAGCTACGGCGAAACCGATATTCTCAAAGTGCAAGCTTTGGAAGACTATGATTTCGCGGATACGGACATCGCACTGTTTTCTCCGGGTTCGGCAGTGTCTAAAATTTACGCGCCGATTGCGGCGGCGGCTGGCTGCGTGGTGATTGATAATACTTCCTGTTTCCGTATGGATGATAATATTGCGCTAGTTATTCCCGAGGTGAACGCGCACGCGCTCGCGGACTACCGCAAAACCAATATTATCGCTAATCCGAATTGCTCAACCATGCAGATGTTGGTCGCGCTAAAACCGCTGCACGACGCGGCGAAAATCAAGCGCATCGTGGTTGCCACCTATCAATCGGTTAGCGGAGCGGGAAAACCAGCGATGGACGAGCTGTATGACCAGACCAAATCCATCTATATGAATGAGCGCAAGGACGCTAAAATCTTCACCAAACCGATAGCCTTCAACCTCATTCCGCATATTGACTCGTTCACCGATAGCGGAGCGACCAAAGAAGAGCTAAAAATGGTGAATGAAACCAAAAAAATTCTTGACCCGAATATTGAGGTGATTGCCACCTGCGTTCGTGTTCCTGTGTTTGTTGGGCATTCCGAAGCGGTGGTGGTGGAGTTTGAAAACCATATCAGCGTTGAGGAAGCTCGGATTTTGCTTGAGGAATCCGACGGAGTTTCCGTATATGACGAAGCCCGCGATGGTGGCTATTGCTCGCCGCTGGAATGTGCGGGTGAGGACGCGGTGTTTGTTTCGCGCCTGCGGATTGACCCAACGGTGAAACACGGGCTGGCGATGTGGATTGTTTCTGATAATCTGCGCAAAGGCGCGGCTCTAAACACCGTGCAAATCGCCGAGGAGTTGATTAACAACTATGGTCTCGCCCCCAAAAAATCGCATTAGCCATAATCCTATTCCTGTGGACGG
>SXRF01000035.1 GCA_005792635.1 Rickettsiales bacterium | reverse complement strand
GTGAATGAATATGTGCAGTCGCAGCTATGTCCAGTTTTGCGTCCAAATTCTACGATTATTATGGATAACGCACGATTTCATAATAAGGAGCAACTAACTGAAATAGCAAATGAAAACGGACATAATATATTGTTTCTACCATCTTATTCTCCAGATTATAACCCCATAGAACAAGATTTCGCTAACATCAAAAAAAGGCGCATCTTTGCACCACAAAATACCACGCTAGAACAAATCATCAAAATGTATAATTGTTAAATAAAGTCACTATAACAAGAACCAGACCTATTAATGGTGTCAACATCTTATTTCTCCCCACAAAATTTTTTTTCATATAACAATATCTCAAAATCTTCTGGGGTAACTATAGGGAACTCTTATTTGTTACCTCTATTTTTTTCTATAAATAATCCCAGTATATATGGTGTTTATTACAAAGAGCATTTTTAGATAGAAGGTAATTTATATGAAAGAATTTCTGTTATTTTACCAGAAGGTCTTTTGGTTATTCAATGCTTTAACAAGTCTATAATTTCGTCTATCTCAACCTCCTCTTTGACACGAACAAGATCCTTATGTTTAATAGATATTTCCGCTATATATTTTCCCCACTGCTCCAATGCTTGTCTTTTTTCATTTTCATAGCCATAGCGATTATAAACGGCAGCAACTCCTTTTATCGCCCCTGAACGATGACCAATCACAGCTTCAATTACATGAGGAAGTATTCCTATTTTTGCCATTCCACTCGCAACAGTCCTGCGAAGATCATGGATACACCAATCATCAACACCTGATATATTCCTCAATTTATCAGCAATTTTTGAAAATGAGTTGATTGGATTTCCAGTATTTACACTACTTTCAAAAACATATTTTGACTGATTGGTAAGTCCGCTTATTATTTCTAGCATTCCATCACTCAAAGGAATTGTATGGCTGTGTTTATTTTTACTACGATGTTCAGGCAATTTCCAAATTTTTTGCTGAAAATCAATTTCATCCCATTCAAGCTCGGCAACCTCTGAACGCCCCTGACCAGACAAAATAAGCAAACGGATACACTCACCAAATGGTGAACTTATTTTGTAAGAATTATTCCAGACAATAGCTAAATCTTCCTCGCTGAGAATACGATCCCTTGATTTCACTCTCTCCGTTTTAGGTATATCTTTTACTAGATTTCTTTCTGTGTAGTCTAAACAGACGCACCATGAATAAAATGAGGATAAAAAAGCTCTAATATGACGGCGAACATGGGGAGTACCTCCTGCTTGAATACAGTTATAAACCTCAACTTTTTTAATCTCATGCAATAATTTTGCTCCAATATCTGGCTCAACATATTTCCGAAACAAAGTATCAATATTTTTATACCATTTGTTAATAGAATGAGTTCTTGCATAATCTATCATATACTCACGAAATGCCTTGCTTAGAGTGAGTTTCTTAAGATTATAATTATCTTCTTGGTGTGTGCGGTTTTCTCTAATATTTATTATAGCGGTTTTTGCTTTGTTTTCTGCCTCATCAAGAGTCATGGTTGCAGCATTGCCAATGGTATGTTTTACAGTTTTTTCACTACGATTTTTATAAATTATTATATAGCTTTTGTGTCCAGTTGGGCGGATTCTCAAGCCAAAACCAGTTATGCTCTTGTGATAGATGACATATTCTTTATCTTTTGGGCGAGAACGCTCAACAGTTCTTTGAGTTAAGAATTCTGTCCTTTCTTGCCTACGCTTTTCATTAACTCTATGTTTCCAATGGCGATTATCTCGCTCAGATACTTGCTTGAAATGGCGAGGGTTTTCTTTCTTCAGATTTTCTAGAAAATTTGCATGCTCTGGGGTAAATAATATCTCCTCAGGAGATACAGCGTTTATATAGCTAAAGCTCTGCTGAACATCAGATTTTTTCTTTTGTTTGGCTGGTTCAAAATCAAAATCTAAAAAATAGTCGTTAATATCAATTATTGGTTCGTTTCCCATAGTGCTTTACAATCATTCTTTTGCAGTTAATCAGAACATTTCCATATAGTGAATAATAAACCAGACCTATTAACCGTGTCAAGTTATTGTTTTATATAGATAATTTTTTGATGATTTTTTGTTTTTTTGCCCACCCTGTGGGGAAAGAAATCATTGCGACTGCGGAATGATTGACAAAGAAAAGAACATTCTATGAAAATATTTTGCGGTGATTTTTGAAATTTTTAGATTTATAAATCTATCATATTGTTTATATCTATCTAATAAAGTTCACATTATTTTATATATTAAGATTATGACTACTGACTATTCTTATAAAACAGATCTATTTGAAGAGCGTAAATGGCAAGGAGAGTTTTTTCTACCTGACCAATTTGAGCAGCGTTTTTGGGGAGAGATTGAATACTCTCCAGAGCATGGGGTTATATTTACCTATTCTATAATAGGATCAGAAACTCCTCCTGAAACAGCCATTGTTCACGGTATTCTTAACACTGGGGAAAGATGCTCGCTTATAGGCAGATTTAGACCTGTAATGGCTGGAATACGCCTTCATCACGGTCAATCTACCAGATTTGGAAAGTCTGGTTTTAAACTTCTGTTGATCGGCTTTTTTGTAGAAGAAAATGAAAAATTTCAAGAACTTAGTTTTTCGCTAATGCCGATGCAAGAGTTTTTCTTTCCTAATGGTAGAAAAGACTTGGAAAAATATACAGATACTCCACTAGTTAGTATAGATACTTCCTACGGTAAATTGGAGATTGGAAATAATGCCAAATTCGCTCACCTGTATAGTGCAGATATTACAACTCAAATTTACTCGCCAAACAAAAAAGCACTGGAAGAACTAAAGGTTGCATTTAATCATATTAGTGAAAAGTACGAGAATGCACACTTCATGCTCAAGCACGATATAGCGTATGGAATCACTCTAAAAATCAACGATGGAGCTGGCATTCTTGATGCGTATAACCACATAAGTGATATTGCAAATTTATTTGCTCTGCTAATTTATAGTCCTGTTTATCCAGATTCTATTCACATTATTAAAAAATATGATGAGCTGCCATATCAGATTTCCATAAGAGTATATCCATCAATGGTAATTGATAAAAAAACTATAGAAATTTGCAAGGCAGAGCTATCCCATTATAACTTGCCAATACGGAGGTCAAATATAGATTTATCATCACTTATTGATACTTGGCTAGAAGCTCCAACAGACTATGCTACAATAATTACTAGTCTACAGCACGAAACAGGTTATAGAACTGAACACTCGGCTCATGGTGAATTAGTTCTTTATACTACTCAATTTGAGTATATCAGCCATAAAGAAGGTAAAAAAGATAAAAAATATGAATACCCACTAGCAAATTATGCTTCAGATAAACTTAGAAATATCATCACTAAAATCTTTAATGATGTAGGAGAGACAGATATTGGCATTGGCATATCTAACTTGCGAAATGAAATCGCCCATATTGGAAGACCCGTTAATCTTTTATTATCATTATCACTAAAGGAATTGATAGCAATTTCTAGGATTATGCAACTAACAATTATCGGCTATATATTGGAAAATATAGGTATTTCAAAAAATCTAGTATCCTCTTATCAGGATACAAACTTTAACTATGCCTGAGGAAAAGAGAAATCTTTGCATTTGTCTAATTGTTGTAACTCTGGGGTAACTGTGGGGAAACTTTTTGCCAAATAAATCATTTGCCACTGGTTCGGTTTAATTTTGAATTTTACAAATTTAAGATATTGAATTATATTTTATAAACTCATTTTTGTCGCCACCTGTTCGGGAAATAAAAAAATGGGATTTGGTGATTTGGGACCAGAGGGTCGTAGGTTCTAATCCTATCTCCCCGACCATTTTCTTCCTCAAAGAAGTCCAAAGCTGTTCAAAAAACTATTCACATCTCTGTAAAGCTGGTTTTCCAATAGCTACATTCCTTCTTGCATCAAAGTTTTTCTTCATTTATCTTGGCTTTTTTGTTGGATAAGCTGTTGTTATGGATATTTTTGGAGAAGGTATGAGTGCAAGCAAAAATCTAATCAAAGGCAATACGGGTGACTGGGAAATCATTATCGGGCTTGAGGTTCACGCGCAAATCAACACGCGCTCCAAGCTGTTTTCTGGTGCGTCCACCGAATTTGGACAAGAACCAAATGAAAATGTAGCATTTGTGGATGCGGGAATGCCGGGGATGTTGCCTGTGCTGAATAAATCCGCGGTTGAACAGGCGGTGAAAACGGGGCTGGCGATAAACGCGCAAATCAACCGTCACAGCGTTTTTGATCGCAAAAATTATTTTTATCCTGACCTGCCGCAAGGCTATCAGATTTCGCAGTTTCTTGACCCGATTGTTGGCAAGGGCGAGATATTGTTGGACATGGCGGATGGTGTTAAGAAAGTCGGCGTAACCCGCATTCATATTGAGCAGGACGCGGGAAAATCGCTGCATGAATATAAACCAAAAAATACCTGTATTGACCTTAACCGCGCTGGTGTTCCGCTAATGGAAATCGTGTCTGAGCCTGATATGCGCTCGGCGGATGAGGCGGTGGCTTACCTCAAAAAACTGCGGGCGATTTTGCGCTATATAGGCACTTGCGACGGCGACATGGAAAAGGGAAATTTGCGTTGTGATGCGAATGTTTCTGTGCGTAAAATCGGTGCGCCACTGGGAACTCGCTGCGAGATTAAAAACCTGAACTCCATGCGTTTCATGAACAAAGCCATTGAGTTTGAGGCGATGCGCCAAGTGGAAATTCTGGAAAGCGGCGGCGAAATCGCGCAGGAAACTCGCCTGTTTGACTCGGCAAAGGGCGAAACGCGAACCATGCGAACGAAAGAGGACGCGCATGATTACCGCTATTTTCCTGACCCTGATTTATTGCCGCTGGAATTTAGCGAGGAATTTGTGAGCAGCATCAAAGCCAGCCTGCCCGAACTTCCCGACCAGAAAAAAGACCGCTATATGGCGCAGTTTGGGCTTACTCTTTATGATGCGAGCGTGATTGTCGCGGAAAAATCCGTGACTGAATATTTTGAGGAATTGGTGAAAAAAGCCGAGCCAAAACTGGCGGCAAACTGGATGACCAGCGAGCTGTTCGCCCGCCTGAATAAGCTTGGGTTAGAGATTGAAAACTCGCCGATAACTGCCGCGAATTTCTCTGGCTTGTTAGCTCTTATCGCCGATAACACCATTTCTGGCAAAATCGCCAAAGAAGTGCTGGATTTTATGTTTGAAAACCCGAGCAAAACTGCGGCTGAAATCGTTGAAGAAAAAGGCTTAAAACAAGTAACCGACATGGGCGCGATTGAAAAAGTGATTGACGCAGTGCTGGCAGCCAATCCAGACAAAATCGCCGAATATAAAAGCGGAAAAGACAAGCTTTTCGGGTTTTTTGTCGGTCAAGTGATGAAAGCCAGTGGCGGCAAAGCCAACCCAGCCGTGCTGAATGACTTGTTGAAGTCGAAATTAGGTTGATTTATGCAATTATTCATCAAATATTTTTGGGGATTTAGACCAGAAATACCTCTCATAACTTTTAGAAGAGAATCTTCTCGTAATAAATTGATGAGAGAAGCAAAACCAAATGACAGAATTGTTTTTCTTGCCACAAAGAATGAACGGACTAAAAATATTGACGAGCGGGGAAAAATACTTGGAATGGCTGAAATTGGCACAAGACAAGTTAATACATTAGATGTGGTATCGAAAGAAACTTTACAGCAATACGATTTAATCGAAAATGGCGAACCAAAATTTAATGCTGCTATCCCTATGCTTAGGGCTTGGCGTTTTATAAACCCTCCTCTTTTATCAGAATTATTTGATAAGCCTTTACCTCCAAATGCTATGACGCAGGCAATCCTACTTGATTCTGATAAAGCAATTAAAATCCTAGCATTGCCACATGAAGAAATTATCTTGCAAAACTCTGAAGTGTTAAACCAAGAGAGAATGGTGGCGGAACGAAAAATTTTATTGCCAAGTAAAGGTATTGCTCCATCAAATGGTGAACGAAATTTTTTAGTTAAAGAAAAAGAATTCGGTTATGTATATGCTTTCCGTTTCGGCAAACGAGATGTATGGAAAATTGGCAATTCATACAATCCAGATGAACGGCTAGACCAAGTTAACAAACACATTCCAGATGTGGTTTTGAATGAAAAATGGGCTATTTATGCAAGACAAAAACTTCAATCTGCGAAACAGGCTTTTGATATTGAAACGCAAATGAAAGAAGCCATGAAATCATACAGTATTGGCGGAGAGATGTTTTCCTGCAAGGAGCAGATCTTAAATGACAAATGGGAAAAGATAGTTGTTGATTTTCTTATGGTTATATAGGCTTGAATTTTGTATATATTTATGCTAATCTAGCTAAATATCTAGCTAGATGGAGAAATATATGGAAGTGGGAATGCACGAAGCGAAAACCAATCTTTCAAAATTGGTTGCCCTTGCCCAAAGCGGTGAAGAGATATTGCTGACCAACCATGGCGAAGTTGTGGCGAGGCTGCTTGGGGCTGGGAAAAGCAGGCGCGAGAAAGCGGAAGAAATCATGAAAGAATTTCGCAAAATGACAAAAAAAAATCCAATCGGAACTTTAGAAGAGATTATGGAGTGGAAAGCTGATGGACGCGAATGATTGTTGTTGATGCAAGTGCTTTTGTTGCCTCGGTTATGGAAGACGAGTTTGACGAACGCACCAAACAATTTTGTGATTTAGTAATTGAAAATGATGAATTAGCTGTTGTTCCAGCTCTTTTTTATTATGAGGCGGCAAATGTTTTGCTAAAGTCTTTGCGTAGAAAAAGAATTGAAAAAATTCAGTATCAAAATCACTTAAAATTACTATTAGCCTTTCCGCTTATTGTCGATGAAGAAACTCCAGTTTTCGAAATTGCTTTACTCGCTGAAAAATATGAACTTAGTTTTTATGATGCCACCTATTTAGAGCTTGCAAAACGACAAAATTGCAGTCTTGTGACACTGGATAATAAATTGGCAGTTGCTGCAAAAAAAGCTAGTATAGAGCTTGCTATCCAATTATAAATCACAAATATTCTTTATAATAAAGGTGATTGGATATGGCTTTATCGTTCAAAAAAATTATTATCGCGGCGGTGGTTGTTGGCGGTGGGTATTACGCATACACTCATTTTCTTGGTGGGTATGCTGGTGGTGGCATGGGGGAAATGGGCGCACCACCCGTAAGCGTTGCCGAGGTTAAAGCGCGGAAAGCCGAATTATGGAGCAGTTTTTCTGGCAAGCTGGTGGCGGTTGATAGCGCGGAAATTCGCCCAAGAGTGGCGGGAACGATTGAAAAAATTCACTTTAAGGAAGGTGAAATTGTTAAAAAAAATGCGCCACTTTTCACCATAGACAGAAAACCTTATGAAGCGGCTTTGCAAGCGGCGAAAGCCAGAGCCGACCTCGCAGAGGCGGAGTTTGCCCGCGCAAAATCGCTAATCGCGGACAAAGCCATTGCCCAAAAGGAATTTGACCAGCGCAAAAACGAGGCGGAGTCTGCGCGGGCAAACCTAACTAAAGCCAATCTGGATTATGATTATAGCATTGTCAAATCACCAATTTCAGGGCGAGTTAGCCGAGCTGAGCTGACTGTTGGTAATTTGGTGGATGCGGGCGGCAACGCGCCAATTCTCACCACAGTGGTGACTGACAAGCCAATTTACGCCGATTTTGACATTGATGAGCAAAGCTATCTGCGCTATTTGCAGGAAGCTGGCGGTGACCAGAATAAATTGCAAAAAATCCCTGTAAAGCTTTTGCTTTCTGGCGATGAAGCCGCGCCAATTATGGGGCGTATCAAGTCGTTCGATAATCAGCTTAGTTCCAGCTCGGGGACGCTGCGTGTTCGTGCGGTTTTTGATAATGAAAATGGCGGATTGATTGCTGGTATGTTTGCGCCTGTGCAAATTGGTTCGGCTAGTGACGCTGAGGTTTTACTAATTAACGAACACGCAATAAATACCGACCAGAGCATAAAATTTGTCTGGGTGGTTGGTGATGAGAATAAGGTTTTGTATCGCCCTGTACAGCTGGGCGGCATCGCGGATGGTTTGCGTGTTATCACCGATGGTCTTAAAGCTGGCGAGAAAATCGTCATCGGCGGCACACAGCGCATTATGATGCCCAACCAACCAATTACACCGAATTTAGTTGATATGGATGGCAAGGGAGATGAAAAAAATAGTGAGGCAGCACCAGCCGAGAAAGCCGCGCCATGAACATTTCGCGTTTTTTTATTGATCGTCCGATTTTTGCTGCGGTTCTTTCGCTGTTGATTTTTATTGCTGGGCTTATCTCTCTGCCGCTGATGCCGATTGCTGAATATCCCGAGGTTGTGCCGCCGTCTGTGGTGGTTTCGGCGATTTATACTGGCGCAAATCCCAAAGAAATTTCCGACACAGTTGCCGCCCCGCTGGAAGAGCAAATCAGCGGCGTGGAAAACATGCTCTATATGAATTCACAGGCGAATTCCGATGGAACGATGAGCATAACGGTGACTTTCAAGCTGGGAACTGACCCCGACAAGGCGCAGCAATTGGTGCAAAACCGCGTGTCACAAGCTTTGCCTAGGCTTCCTGATGTTGTGCGGCAATTCGGCGTTACGGTTATAAAAAGCTCGCCCGACCTCACCATGGTGGTGCATCTGGTGTCACCCAATAAACGCTATGACGAGCTATATTTGCGAAATTACGCGCTGCTCAATGTTAAAGACCAGCTGGCAAAGCTAGAAGGTGTAGGCAATGTAGCAGTTTTCGGCGCGGGTGATTATGCGATGCGGATTTGGCTTAACCCTGAAAAAGTGGCGGCTCGCGGGCTTACGGCGGGTGATATTGTTGCCGCGCTGCGTGAACAGAATGCCGCCGTTGCGGCGGGGGTTATCGGCGCACCGCCCAATAATGGCAAGGTGGAAACGCAGCTTTCGGTGAACGCTACTGGTCGTTTGCAAACGGTAGAAGAATTTGGCGATGTGATTATCAAAGTTTCGCCGCGTGGTGCGCCAACCCGCCTGCGTGATGTGGCGCGGATTGAGCTTGGTGCTTCCGAATATTCCTTGCGTTCGCTCCTCAACGGTAAGCCAGCGGTGGCACTGCCGATTTTCCAAGCTCCGAATTCCAACGCGATTCAGATTTCCGACGATGTCCGCGCCAAGATGGAGGAGTTAAAGAAAAACTTCCCCGAGGATGTGTCGTATGAGATCGTCTATGACCCGACGACCTTCGTCCGCGAATCTATTCAGGCGGTAATACACACGCTGCTGGAGGCGATTTTGCTGGTGGTGATTGTGGTGATTGTGTTCCTGCAAACATGGCGGGCATCCATCATTCCGCTGCTGGCTGTGCCAATTTCCGTGGTGGGGACTTTCGCGCTGATGCACGCTTTTGGATTTTCCATCAATGCGCTGTCGCTATTCGGCTTGGTGCTTTCCATCGGCATTGTGGTGGATGATGCGATTGTGG
>SXRF01000034.1 GCA_005792635.1 Rickettsiales bacterium | reverse complement strand
GGTGGTGGTGGTGGTATGTATAATGGGAATCCTGCTAAAGGCGGCGGAGGTGGTGGCGCGGATGGAGGTGATGGCAGTGTATTAAATAGCACATTTGGTGGTGGCGGCGGCGGCTATGGCGGCGGCGGAGGTGGTGGCGGCTATGGTGGTGGCGGCGGCGGTGGTTACGGTGGTGGGCAAGGTGGTGGTGCTAATATCATTGCAAATGGTGGCGGTGAATTTGGTGGTGGAGCTGGTGGTGGTATTAATTCTCCTGGTATTGGGCGTGGTGGGCAAGGTGGTGGTGGCTATGGTGGCGGTGGCGGTGGCGGCGGTGCTTATACCACGAACTATGGTGCTGGTGGTGGCGGTGGCGGTGATGGTTTAGTCTATATAGAATGGGATCTGTAGCCCTTTTTATGCCTAAATTTTCTTGCCTAAATTTTCTCTGGCTATTATATCCGCAATCGGTTATATTGCTGGCATATAGGCAATTTTTTCCTAGCGCGTAGAAAAGGTGAGATAAAAATGAATTTTGCATCAATACCAATTTTCAATGTCATGAAGGCGAAGATGGCTTATCACTCGGCGCAGCAGGCGCAGCTCGCTCTTAATATCTCCAATGCCGACACGCCAGATTATAAAGCGAAGGATGTGGTTGCTCCTGATTTCAAAAAAATGGCGTTCGGAGGAGTTGCTAGCGGTGGCGCGGCACAAAAATTGCCTCCACTGGCAATAGTCACCCGCAATTCCACTTTTGAGCGCAACCCATCGGGAAATAATGTTTCCATAGAAGAAGAAATGGCAAAAGCGGCGGACAACCAACAGGAATATCAAAAAGTTCTGAATTTATATCGCAAAACGGTTGATATGTTCAAAATAGCAATTGGCAAAAATAGCGGATAAGGAGCGTAGGATATGCAACTTTCGGACTCACTAGCCATCGCCTCCGCGGGAATGAAAGCACAGGGCGACCGCCTGCGCGTGGTGGCGGAGAATATCGCCAATGCTGATGCGACGGGTAAAACACCAGACGAAGCCCCATATCGCCGCAAGCTGGTTATTTTCCAGAATACGCTGGATAAAGAAATGGGCATCAGCAAGGTTACGGTTAGCGACCGCAAGTTTGATATGTCGGAATTCCGCAAGAAATATGACCCGTCACACCCCGCCGCTGACGCGCAGGGCTATGTGCAATATCCGAATGTTAACTCTATCGTGGAGATGATGGATATGCGCGAGGCTCGCCGCGGATATGAGGCGAATTTGAATGTCATTGAAATGTCAAAATCCATGCTCTCGCGCACCATTGATTTGCTCAGATAATTAGGGAAAATTTATGACCATAAACGCTCTTGCCGCCGCTAATGCCTATAAAAACCAAATGAAGCTGCAAAGCGATGAGGCTGATGACGCGGATTCTGGTGGTAGCACTGGTAAATTAAATTTTTCCGAGCTGGTGAAAAACGGGCTGCAAGGCGCGAGTGATACGCTGTATAACGCCGATGCCATGAAGATGGAAGCGATGACGGGCAAGGTTGACCTCTCGGATTTAGTCACCGCCGTTAGCGACGCCGAACTAACCCTCAACACCGTTGTCGCCGTCCGCGACCGCGTAATCAGCGCGTATCAGGATATTATCCGCATGCCGATGTAAGATTCTGCCCATAAATTCTACTATATCTTGCTTCAAGTGCCAGTTTGCCTTAAGCTTCCGCTGCTCACATATAAAACATATGCTCCGCTGCGGTTCTCGGAAATCAGTCACTTTCGCTACGGTCTAGCGAATTTATGGGCAGAATCTGTCAAACCACCTCCCATTCCTTCCTGCGCTCCAGATGCTCATAGTCATTATAGCGTAAGAGACTGGAGTCGCTGGGTGCGGCGTAGGGTTTTTCTGGGTTGTCAAACTCGCGGATTAGATTTTCCAAACGGGTTAATGTTTCGTTTATATCAATTTCCACCTCCAGAATTTCGCATTTTTCCTCATTACCTGCGAGTTTCCAATATTCCGCTTGGCGGATCTGCCCCGCCGCGACATCCTGCGCCAGCGTTCCGTTTTGCACAATCAGAGCCTCCAGCGGCAATTGATTAGCAAGCCCGCGCTCGCGCTCATTTTTTGTAGGAATAACGCCTGTTTTATAATCCGCCATGATATATTCATTATGTTCGCTTGTCGCAATCTGTTCCAAGCGGTCAATGCGTGTGGAAAGGGCAAACGGCTTGCCGTCCACCATAAATTCCCACTTGCCTTTTACCTCGCTATAGACTTGCGCCGATTTTTCGCGGCGGATTTTTTCCAGCGGAGCGAGCCACTGCGCCATGCTGACAAAGCGCGGCCACCATAGGCACTCCGCGGCTGGTCTATCCATAAATTCGGCAAACGCCACCCGCCCAGAATTCAGCAACTCGCCGACAATATCCTCTGGTAATTCCCTCGGGAATTTAAGGGTGAAATCCTCCAATGCCTTGTGGATAATGCTGCCAAAATCTGCGGAGTTTGGCTCGCGGTCTAGCGCGTCCAGCCGCTTTAATTGCAAAATATACTGTGCGTATAGGGCGTATGGGTCGCGCAGCCAAGTGTCAATAGCGGTAACGCGAAGCTTTCGCGGGCGGGCGGCAAGCGGCGGCACGGGCGCAGGGGCGCAAATCGCGCTGATGTCGGCTGGTTTTTCCAAAATCCCCCGCGCTGCCGCAAAATATTCCGCGCTATTCATGTCTGCAAAAATTTCTGGGGTTTTCGCGCCCAGCAGCGTGGAAATCCGCACCAACCAGCGCGAGGGGACTGTCGGCGTTCCCTCCACCTTTCGCGCCCGCGTTAGCAAAATTTCAGGCGCGGATAATAGCTGCATCGCCACATCATGCGCGTTTTGCCCAATGGCGCGGCTATGGGCTGGCAAGCCAAATTCAGCGCGTTGCGGGCGGCTCATCCATGGGTCAGTTTCCGCGTCCTTTGGCCATGTGCCTTCGTTCAGGCTCGCCAGTATCACCAAATCAAATTGCAGCAACCGTGCCTCTATCGGGCTTAAAATATGCAAGCGCGGATGCAGATTAATTTGCGAGCGATAAGTTTCCGTGGCAAGCAGAGCGTCAAACAATGCTGGATAGATGAACGGATCAAAGGGCGGCAAAATCTTCGCTTGCTCGCTCCACTGCGCGATAGTTTCGGCGAGGGCATTGCCCGCCTCACCCGCCCACAGCCTGCTCGCGCCGTCTTGCGTGTCGCTGCCTGCCAGCCACTCGGCAAAGGTGATATGTGCAGTGAGCAGCTCCTTGAAACTCGCGTTTTGATGCGGCGCGAAAAGCTCGCTCATCGCCGCTGATTTTTCCGCTAGCCCACTTAGAAGATCGGATAATTCCTCCGTAGCCGCTGATTTCTTAAGGATTTCCAAGCCAGACTGATGGCGGATGCCGCGTAAGGATGCAAGCTCCAACTCCCGCGATAATTTGCGTAATTTGGCGGGTGGCAAGCCAGCGGCGGCAAGTGGATGGCGCAGCAAAGCAAGGAGAGCGGCGGGTGCGGCGCGGCTCGCCACCATCTCAATACATAAACGCAGGAAACAAGCAGGCGGAGAATTTACCAGCGGCTTACCAGCGGAATCATCAACTACTATGCCAAACCGCGCCAGCTGCGCCGAAACCATCCGCGCCAGAGTGCGATCAGGCGTGATAAGTGCCACCGTTTTTTCAGGCGTTTCGAGTGCGCCGCGCATGGCAACGGCAATCGCCCGCGCCTCCTCTATCAGCGTGTCGGCTTCCAGCAATTTTATTCCTTGCAAACTTTCGGGCAGAGGTGCGGATAGCCGCGCCCAGTTCGCCGTGGCGGCGGGCGGCGCGAAGATGTCGCGGATGACATCTTCTTTTGTCACCCTGCACTTATCACCAGATCCCGCAACAAGTGCGGGATGACAAGTCTTTCTTTCCACCCCCATCCTCTCCAGCAATTTTTTGAGGCCATATTGCGGGTGGGTTTCGCCAAGCTGTTTCCAATCTTCGTCGCTCATTTCCCTGTCCAGCGCGGGCAGGATTACCCTACCAGTGGGCAGGCTGGCGATGGTGGTGAGTAGCTTGGCAGTGGCGGGTTGACTACCCGTTGAGCCAGCGGCGATAATGGGAAAATCAGGCGGCGAATTTTGCCATATTTCGCAAATGGCGGCGATCTGTTGGTTGTGCAAGGTGACGCCGTCCACGACGCCCTCCGCCGCTAGTATATTGGGATATTCGCGGGAAATAATGGCAAGAAAATCTAGCGTTTGTTGCCAGTGTCCAGCGAGATTATCAGGTACAAGCTCTTTCAAGCCCTCAAAACTCAAACCCTCACGATTCACCTCGTCCATAAATTTGGCAAGTTGCCGCGCCAGTTCCGCCGCGCCCG
Source organism: Rickettsiales bacterium (assembly GCA_005792635.1). Taxonomy (GTDB): domain Bacteria; phylum Pseudomonadota; class Alphaproteobacteria; order Rickettsiales; family SXRF01; genus SXRF01. The sequence continues at coordinate 7,216 of SXRF01000034.1, read as the reverse complement.
CCATGTTCTTTTGCATTCCCATCACCAATCGCATAAGGATAAATTGGCGGCGGGTTTTGTCTATTGGTTGCTGCTGCGCCTCGCCACCGCCCGCGAATCCACCGAAAAACCCCTCATCCTCCAGCTCACCAATCGGCTGGATCCGTGGCAACAGCAAAGGCTTGCCGCCCGAACATTCCAAAAATGCCTCACGCATAGCGCGGCAAGCGCGGCGGTTGGGCAATAGCAACAAAACCCGTGTCAGGCTCTGCGCGTCACTGCCATATTCGCGCAACACAAACTCCGCCAACGACAGCAAAAACGGCGCGGAAGCTGGTATAGTATAGCAATTTCTGGCGTTATTTTGGGCGGAATTCATGATATTTTAACCTATTATTTGCTATAAGTAACCAGAGCTTTGGCGATATTGCAAATTTAATAATCAAGATACTTGATACGAACCTAGTACCATGATATGATAACATCGTTTAATTGTAAAGAAACACAGGCTATTTGGGATGGCAAGTCCAGCCGCAAATTGCCGCGAGATATTCAAGAAAGGGCATTTCGCAAACTTCGCCAGCTTGCTGCGGCTCGGTCTTTTGATGACTTAAAAGAGCCGCCGAGCAATAATTTGGAAGCATTAAAAGGCGACATGAAGGGATATATGAGTATTCGTATCAACAAGCAATGGCGGTTGCGTTTTATTTGGAACGGAAACGATGCAGAAGAAGTTGAGATTATAGACTATCATTAAGGGCAGGTACGGCATTAAGGACAGATATGGCAGAGCTACTTAAAAACCCACATCCGGGAGAAATTCTGAAATATGAATTTCTGGAAGAAATCGGCATGAGCCAGAATGCTCTGGCGGATGCGCTGGGCGTTCCGCGCAATCGCATTCATGCTATTGTCAAAGGAGAGCGCGATATAACGGCGGATACCGACCTGCGGTTATGCAAATTTTTCCGCCTGTCGGAGGGATATTTTTTGCGCCTACAAAATGCGTTTGATACGCTGGAAGCCAAGCGCAAAATAGCAGCAATTATTTTACGCATAACCCCATATCAAGCAACGCACCACCCATGACCACAAAAATTACTGACCTTCTAAAACAAGAATTATCCCTACTCTTCGCGGCGCATCGGGCGGTGGGGCTTCCTGCGGATGGCTATATGTGCCTATATACCAACGCGGAGCAAGTGCCGTTTCGGGCGAAGGAGGCGGGCTTAAAATTCTGGTTTAACGAGGCGGAGATTGACGCGGCGATTACTTTTCTGCTTGAGCATTATAACAACGGAAAATTGCCCAATTCCCCCCTCCTCCTCAACCCGATAATCCACCGCAAGGAAGCGGACGCAAGCTACACTCCGCTTGGCTCGGGCGTGATATGGGCGACGGCACTCAGTCTTGGCGTTGATGTGCTTTCCGACCAGCCAGCCGAACGATTTGCGGATTTGGGTGTATATAGCGGCTTGTTTGAGCGCGGCGACAGCAACCGCGCTGGGCTTAAAATCATTGCCTTTTGTGACGCGCCGCAACCACCAAATGCCGACGGAAAAACTGTTCGCGGTTGCCGTGAATTATACGAATTATCCGACATCCATAGCGAGCAATATGCTGGTGCGTATTTCCTGTCTGGAATTTCCTACCTAACCAATAACGGGTTGTTTTTGCACCCTGAAATGCCGCCAGAAATCGGCACTATAAACGCGCAAAAAATACTAGACGCCGCGCAGTGTTGGAATGCTTATGAACGCCACCACTCGCTATATAAAAAATTCGGTATTAACACGGCGGATATTGAAACTAATTTGCGCTTTTTCAACCTTGTTGCCCGCGATGTGCAGCTGTTTGACGCTACTGGCCCTGCGCGGGTTGGCGGTGATGCAGCGTTTGAGTTCATCGTTCCGGGGTTTATTCCTCGCGGCGCGATAACCCTGCTCGCGGCGACGGGCGGCACGGGGAAAAGCTCGCTCGCGCATCAACTCTGCGTTATGGCGTCTATTGATTACAAGGAAGGCGAAGCCGCGCCTAAATGGCTGGGGCAGCGGCTGGCGATTGAAAAATGCGACGGCGTTTGCGTGTATTTTTCTGGTGAGGACGGCCCGCAGATTGTCAATGCTCGCGCCGCGCTATTTGACCCTGAGGGTCGCGCCAAACGCCTGATGTTCCAGCGCACCGATTTTGGCGAGGGCGTAAGCTTCGCGCAGCATATGAAACGCCTGCATAAAATCCCGAGTGTGCCGATTATTGTTATTGACCCTGCGCGGAAATATCTGACGGGTGATGAAAATGACGCGGGCGTGGTGAGCGAATTTTTTGAAGCGATTGAGGAATTCGCTATCCAGAAAAATTCGGCGGTGGTGGTGGTGCATCATTTGCAGAAAAACGCTGACCCTAAATCCGCCCATGAAGTCCTTGATTTACTGCGTGGCTCGCAGGTATTTATTGACCGCCCGCGCGTCGTCATCGGCATGTTCCGCGAAGGGGCATATACCATCGCTGGGCTTGCCAAAAACAATATTCCGCCCAATCTGGGCATGGTGATGGAAGAGCGCGTGTTCGCCCGCGACCCGAAAAATCTTTCCCTAGTCTGGCTGGCGGGCAAAGACGGCGTTCGCAACGCCCCACTCACCGAAGAAGAGCTAGAAGCCATCGAGCAAAAAGCACAGGAAGAAGGGCGGCGGTAATTTTTGCTTGATTTTTACAAAAAGTTAAATACTATTAACCAAGCTAACTTGTAAAAGCAATAGGTCTTATGCAGCCGACAACCGACCAACAAGACAAAGAATATCGCGGAACTATCATAGTTGACACCTGTGTGTTGTCCGATTTTTCACTCGCTTTTCCGAAAAGCTTCCGCCAAAAAGGCAGCCAAAAACCACAAACTTACCTTGATATACTAACTTTTCTGGCAAAAAATGGCTATCATATAATAATTCCAGAAATGATCGCTATTGAAGCAGTGGAAATGGTGGCGGACGGAAAGAGCGTAAAAGATTGGGTTAAGCACGATACAAACAATGATCACCATTACTCTGAAACACTTATGCCATTCCTGAAGGATGTTGCGAAAGGAAATTATCCAAATATAGAGATTATTTCTGGCAGTGGCGAAGAGAGTGCAGACAACTATTGTACAGATTTCAACCAAATTTTGAACAATATAAAGAGCCATAAAAATGGCTATAACGGTACTGAATACCAGAACAAAATGAAGCTTATGACAGAAATAAATGCTCTATCTAAGGATATTGTTCGCGACGACTATGGAGATAAAGCCATAAAATCATTGTTAAATACTTACCCTAAAGATTCAACTTTTGTTCTAACTGATGATAAAAAACTTCTCGCTGATATAAACAAAAACTATAAAGATAATAGCCTGTCATCTTATCGCCTTTTGCAAGCGTTGCCTTTAGCAAAACTATTCCAAAATGCAGGCATAAAAGAACTTGCAGACATTGTTAAGCTGGAAAATATCCGCAGAAGGGAATTAATGAAAGTACGCTATAACGAATCTTACAATGAACTATCTGAGGAAGACGGAATAAAATGCGTAAGGTTTTTACAACACCATCCATTCCTTCAGTCATTAAAAGAACTAGCGGCTGATATTGGGCAAGCACAAATAAATCCAATAGTTGGCGAAGTTCGTGGATTTTCTAAAGCCTCAGCATCAGCAATCGTTTCCCCAGCATACCCGTGATGCCATAGAATCTCGCTATTTTTCAGAAAAAAAGCGACATTCTAATGCAGCACCCGCGACTGCATGTATAGGCGATATACGCGTTGATATAGCTCATAGCTGGCGTCCAGCAAATAACAGATATAGGATGGCAGGATGCCATGCAGCATATCGTTTTCCACAAGGCAGATTTCCTGAAACTCTAGGTTGTAATTGTCAATTTTATGGTCGGCGATGCTGCCCGTTGTTGCCGAGCGACGCGCCAGCAACCAAGACATAACACAAGAAAGGCGAAGGGTGATGCGTGACATCTCACAATTATATATAGACCGCAGCTGGGGATCAAGATGCGCCTGATCCTCATCGCCGAATTCGCTGAAATAGCTTTGCGCGTCTTGCAATAAGGTCATTGCGTCATTATGCATAGTTGGCATAAACACAATCTTGCGCGAAGCGGGAGAACTGGCAATATGGGTTTGAGTTTGCATATAAAAAATCCTGCTTGTTAATATAATTTTAATATATCATAGTTTTTCGCGATTTTGTGTGAAGATTTTGTGACAATTATTAATAATTTAAGATAAATGCCAGATAACCAATGACAAATACTGAAAAATCAGCGTTTAACCCAGAGGCGAGCGTGTTCGTTTCCGCCAATGCTGGCTCGGGGAAGACCAGCCTGCTGGCAAACCGCGTGCTTAGTTTGCTGCTGCATGGCACACCGCCCGCCAAAATCCTGTGCCTGACCTTCACCAACGCCGCCGCCGCCGAGATGTCACAGCGCGTACTTAAATCTCTGGGTAATTGGGTGATGGCGGATGATAATAAATTAATTGCGGAAATTAGTAAGCTAACCAACGAACCGCCAAATGCGGAGATACTGGCACGGGCGCGGTCGCTATTTGCCGAGGTGTTGGAAGCCCCGCAAGGCATAAATATCCAGACTATTCACGGCTTTTGCCAGTCGCTACTGCGCCGTTTTCCTTTAGAGGCGGGCATCAGCCCACATTTTTCCGTGATGGACGGGCGCAGCGAGCAAGAAGCACTCGCCGAAGCGCGGCTGCGGCTGTTTAACCATGCGCGAAATGGCGACGAAACCATCCAGCAATCGTTGGACAACCTCGCCCGCACCATGAGCGAAACCGCATTTAATAGCCTAATCCGCGAGATTATCAGCAATAAACGGAAGTTTAGCGAATTATGTCACCCCGCACTTGTTGCGGGGTCTGGCGATAAAACCATGGTCAGTGATGATAGCCCCAGACCCCGCAACAAGTGCGGGGTGACAAGCCTTTTTTTTGTTTATAGTGATGAGGAAAAACAAAAACTCCGCACTGCCTGCGCCCTTCTTCTGCAATCGGATAAAAGCACGGACAGCAATACTGGCATTCGCCTGTCCGACTGGCTGGCGCGACCAGAGTCGCGGGAAGAACTGCTGGATGGTTATGTGGCGGCGTTCCTCACCGAAAAAAGCGAGCCACGCAAGCGCATCTATACCAAAGACGCGCTGAAGGACGGCGAATTAATTGACGCATTACTTGCCGAACAACAGCGGGTTTATGAGTTTGAGGAACAGCGCAAAACCGCCGCCATAGAGGCGCACACGCGGGATGTGCTGGTGGTAGCGCAGGCACTACTCGCGCAGTATGAGGCGATAAAACGCGCCCATGGCTGGATGGATTATGATGATTTAATCCTCACCGCTTGCCGCCTGCTCACCCGTGCGGGCATGTCGCCTTGGGTGTTGTTCAAGCTTGACGGCGGCATTGACCATATTCTCGTGGACGAAGCGCAGGACACCAGCCCCGAGCAATGGCAGATTGTTGATGCTCTCAGCAAAGAATTTTTCGCGGGCGAAAGCAAAGTGGAGACGGCGCGGTCGCTATTCGTCGTTGGCGATGAAAAGCAGTCAATCTATAGCTTTCAAGGCGCGGATGTTAAGGAGCTGGCGAAGATGCAGCGATATTTCAGCGAGAATATCAACGCCGCCGCCAAACCTGTGCATCATTTGTCACTCACCAAATCCTATCGCTCCACGGACGCGGTTTTGCAAGCGGTGGACGCTGTGTTTTCCAACCCCAAAGCCCGCGCTGGGCTTTCGTTTGACGATACGCCGCTAATCCACACACCAACCCGCAGCGGGCAAGCGGGGCATGTGGAAATCTTGCCATTGACACGCCAGATTGAAGGCGACAATACATCCCCCTCCACACTACTCGCCCGCCAGATTGCTGAAAAAATTAGCGGGTGGATAGACAGCGGCGAGGCAAGCGCGGGCGAGATTATGATTTTGCTGCGAAGCCGAACGACGCTTGCCGACAAGCTGGTGCGGGCGTTGAAACGGCGCGGCGTTCCCGTGGCGGGCAGCGATCGTATGCGCCTGAATGACAATCTCGCGGTAAAGGATTTAGTCGCTCTTGGGCAGATTTTATTATTGCCAGAAGACGACCTGACGCTCGCCGCTTGCCTTAAAAGCCCGATATTCAGTATCAGCGAGGAGGCATTATTCAAGCTGGCGTATGACCGCGGCAAGGCGAGCCTGTGGCAGAGATTGCCAGAGTTCCCCGAATTCGCGGAAAGTTATGAAATACTGGTGGAGCTTCGCGCCAAGGTGGATTTTCTGCCGCCGTTTGAGCTATATTCACATTTGTTGGACACTATGGGCGCACGCAAAAAATTCCTTGGGCGCATGGGCGAAGAATGCGCCGACCCGCTGGATGAATTTTTGCAGCAAGCACTGCTTTATGAACGCGCCCACCCACCGTCTATGCAGGGTTTTTTGCACTGGCTAACTAACAGCAGCAGCGAGATAAAGCGCGATATGGAGCAGGCACGGGATGCGGTTCGCATTATGACGGTGCATGGGGCGAAGGGCTTGCAGGCAAAAATCGTCATACTGCCTGACACTGTGGAAATCCCCCGTGAGCAGGATAGTTTGCTGTGGGATGGCAACACACCAATCCGCGCACCGTCCTCTGCTAGCGCGAATAAAAAATGCCGCGCACTATATGCTCAAAAGCGCGAGGAAACAATGTGCGAATATCGCCGCTTGCTCTATGTCGCCATGACCCGCGCCGAAGACAGGCTGTATATTTGTGGCGCAACGAGGAAGGAAAAAATCAGCGAAGAAAGCTGGTATGCGTTGGTGGAGGCTGCAATGCAAAATACCGTCATCCCGCACTTGATGCGGGATCTAGAGCAAAAACCAAAAACTGAACATAACAACCTTAGATCCCCGCGCAAAGGCGGGGATGACAACCTCCAATTCCTGCAACATCCGCCACCCGCCGAGCCAACACCGAGCAAGCCACTCACCCCCTCGCGCCCGTCAGAGGCGGACAGCCCTGCCAGCGCGTCACCACTCTCGGAAAAACAGGTTTATGCGGCGGGGAAATATATCCATTTATTGCTGCAATATTTGCCGATGCAGCCAAAAAGTGAATGGGAAAGAATAGCCAAATCACTAGCGACTAAATTTACAGTTTCGTCATTGCGAGGCGAAGCCGAAGCAATCCAGAAAGCATCAACAAACTGGATTGCTTCGTC
>SXRF01000033.1 GCA_005792635.1 Rickettsiales bacterium | reverse complement strand
GCAAGCTCGGCAAAGAGCTAGGGCTGTTCCACATTGAGGAACATACACCGGGGATGGTTTTCTGGCACGACAAGGGCTGGACGCTTTACCGCACGATTGAAAATTTTATCCGCGAGAAAATCCGCGGGCATGGCTATATTGAGGTAAAAACGCCTGTCCTTGTGGATAAAAGTCTGTGGGAAGCCAGCGGGCACTGGGAAAAATTCCATGAAAATATGTTCGTTTCCAACTCCGACGAGGAGCGCACGCTGGCGGTTAAGCCGATGAATTGCCCTTGCCATGTGCAGATTTTCCGCCAAGGTTTGAATAGCTACCGCGATTTGCCGCTACGAATGGCGGAATTCGGTACTTGCCATCGCAATGAACCATCGGGCAGCCTGCATGGCATTATGCGTATACGCGGCTTTGTGCAGGATGACGCGCATATTTTCTGCACCGAAGAACAAATAACTAGCGAAACCGTGGCTTTCTGCGACCTTCTCAAAGAGGTTTATAAAGTTTTTGGCTTTACGCAGGTGAGCGTGAAATTCTCCGATCGCCCAGCAAAACGCGCAGGAACGGACGAAACTTGGGACAAAGCCGAGCAAGCATTGAAAGACGCGGTGAACGCGGCTGGCTTGGAATGGACGCTGAATTCGGGCGAAGGTGCGTTTTACGGGCCGAAGCTGGAGTTTGTGCTGCGCGACGCACTCGGGCGCGACTGGCAGTGCGGCACTTTGCAGGTGGATTTTGTGCTGCCTGAACGGCTTGACGCAAACTATATCGGCGTGGACGGCGCGAAGCACCGCCCTGTTATGCTGCACCGCGCTATTCTTGGCTCGCTGGAACGCTTTATCGGCATTTTGATTGAGGAATATGCGGGGAAATTCCCGCTTTGGCTTGCGCCAACGCAAGTGGTGGTGGCAACCATTACCGAAGCGGCGGACGCTTATGCGGCGGAGTTGGTGGCGGAACTGAAAGCGGCGGGCATCCGCGCCGAGCTGGATATTTCAAACAATAAAATCAATTATAAAGTGCGCGAGCATTCTTTGCAAAAAGTGCCTGTTATGTTGGTGGTCGGCGCGAAGGAAATGGAAACTCGCGGCGTGAGCATCCGCAAACTCGGCAGCGAAAAGCAAGAAACCATGAGCTTTGAACAGGCGAAGGCGGAGTTGTTAAATGAGGCGAAATGCCACTAGCATGACAAGTTTTTTAATGCTATGGTTGCTATATGGATTTGGAAAGTGGAATTTTAGATAAATATAAGTTAATAAATACGGGCTATGGAAAAGGTTTTTTTCTATTGCAATTGAGAACCATTCGCAACTGGCTTGTAAAATGAGGAGATAATATATGGGGCTTAGTATTCCGCATTTGCTGTTAGTGCTTATGATTGTTCTGCTGGTGTTTGGCGCGGGGCGTTTGCCGCGGGTTATGGGCGACATCGGCAAGGGAATTCGCTCGCTTCGTGAGGGTCTGAAGGGCGATGAGCCAAAGAAAATAGAAGACAAAGACGACGACAAGCTGGGCAAATAGCCGCTATGTTTGATTTATCACTCGCGGAATTATTGTTGATAATCGTGGTGGCGGTGGTGTTTATCGGGCCGAAGGATTTGCCCGTGGTGGTGCGGGCTGTGGCGCGGTTTATGAAGCATATCCGCGATTTTAGCCATGAAATCAAGCAAGCTTTCGATGATTTGGCAAAGGAATCTGGCGTGAGCGATATTCGCGAAACGCTGGACGCAGAAATTCGCTTGATTGAGGGCGATGATGGCAAAATGTATGAATCATATCATGTTCCTGAAAAAGAAGTAAAAAAACATGACCAGCCAGAAAACTGACCAGAAAACTGAATTGCCTAAACAGCCGCTAATTGAGCATTTGCTGGAGCTGAAAAAACGGTTGATTTATTGCATCATAGCCTTTTTTCTAACTACCGCGATTAGCTATTATTTTGCGGCGGAGATTTACGAATTTCTGGTGCAGCCGCTGGCAGATGCTTTTCCTGACCCAACTCACCGCCGACTTATTTATACTGGGCTGGCGGAGGCTTTTGTAACTTACCTGAAACTTTCGGTATTTGCAGGTTTTTTCGCGGCTTTTCCAGTTATCGCCACCCAGCTTTATTTGTTCCTCGCTCCCGCCCTCTATAAAAAAGAACGCAAGGCACTCATACCATATCTCATTGCCGCACCGACGCTTTTCCTAACAGGGGCAGCGTTCGTTTATTACCTGATTTTCCCAGCCGCTTGGCGGTTTTTCCTTGGTTTTGAAACTGGTGGCGGGGCAGGGGGGCTACCCATTCAGCTTGAGGCAAAAGTCAGCGATTATCTGGATATTGTAATGCACTTGATGATTGCTTTTGGTTTGTCATTCCAGCTTCCTGTGGTTTTGGTGTTGCTGGTGCGCTCTGGTATGGTCGAGCTGGAAACGCTAAAGCGCGGGCGGAAATATGCGCTTGTGCTTATCGTGACCGTTGCAGCTTTCATAACTCCGCCCGATATTTTAAGCCAAATATCGCTCTCAATCCCGCTGTATCTTCTCTATGAAATTTCTATCCTATTATGCAGAAATATAGGGGCGAGCAAGGAAGAAGATGAAATCGGTGATTAGTCTTTCTTCCCCAACACAAAATACTTAAACGCGGGCAAAATCTGTCCAAAGGCGGACAGTTTTTCTACATCTTCCGCCGCCAGAAGTGGTATGGTCTGCACACCGCTATCGGGGGATGTAATCACCAAATCCGCTATATGTGCGCCCGCCTTCACGGGGGCAGGAATTGGCGAAAGATATTTAAGCTTGTAACTTGTTTTATCTTGAGCGGAGATAGACGCGGGCATGGTGACAACCAAGTCATCCTGCGCCACCAAATTAACGCTATCGCTCTTGCCAAGCCAGACTTCCGCTTGTGCGATTTTATCACCTTTTTTCACTAAATTTTTATTGGTAAATTCGCGGAATGCCCAGCGCAAAATTTTCTCGCCTTCCTCAACTCGCGCATTGTCGCTTTCAAGCCCATTGACAACGAGGATAAGGCGGCGATCCCCTTGTTTTGCAGAAAGGGTGATGCCATATCCACCAGCATCCGTATGTCCAGTTTTAAGCCCGTCCACACCAATTCCACGGGTCAGCAGGCGGTCGCGGTTGTGCTGCGTTATATTGTTATAGGTATATTCTTGAATTGCGAAATAATGATAATATTCAGGAAAATCAATTTGCAAGCGTTCAGCAAGCCTTGCCAGATCATGCGATGTCATTAAATGAGCATCATCAGGAAGTCCAGTGGCATTCACAAAATTGCTGTTTGCCAGCCCAATTTCTTTGGCTTTTTTGTTCATTTCGCGGGCGAATTCTTCCTCGCTGCCGCTTAGTGCCTCGGCAACCACAATACAAGCGTCATTGCCTGATTGCACGATTATACCTTTTATCAAGTCATCAACAGAAATCGTATCGCCAACATGAACGAAGGTTTTTGAGCCTTGCGTACGCCAAGCTTTTTCACTGATAGGGAATTGGTCAGTTAGCTTCACTCGCCCTTCTTTAAGGCGCGAAAACAGCATATAAACCGTCATTAATTTGCTCATCGAAGATGGGTGCATCTGGGCATCACCCTCTTTATTCAGCAAAATTGCATGGGTGGTCGCGTCCATCATAAACGCTTGTTTTGCCGAGGTGTCAATAATGCTAACGGTTGGCGCGGTTGCCTGCGTCTTTGCTGCATCCTCCGCAGAAAAAGCCGTTGAAATCGGAGAGATTATAACCAAAAATAACAGTAAGAACTTTTTAACCACAAATTTTCCCTCTTTAAGTTTTTATAAACGACCAATTCTAGCGTCTTTCACGCCAGCTTTTTGCACAGCCTCTAGCGCATCCTCAGCCTTATCTTTGCTGGTGAATGGCCCGACATGCACCCGCCACCAATTTTTGCCACTAACATTGATTTTATCAATGGTGGACTTGCTTTTTGCAGGAAGCTTGCTCACCAAAGTTTTTGCATTCGTTTCCGAGGAAAAAGAACCCGCCAAAACGATATATTTTTCGCCAGATTTTTCAGTTTGCTTTGTAGAAGATTTTTCAGCTGATTTTCCGCTCGCCATTTTTTCAGGCAATTGCTTGCTCGCCACTTGCAATTTTCCTGAGGTTGGCAGAGGTTTTAACTCAACTTCTTTTCCTTTTGTTTTGCTGTGGTTTGGAAGCTCATCTGCCGCCGCTTCTTTAATAATAAAATGCTTGCTTGCCGAGGTCTGATTTTTACTTGGTGCGGCAAGGTCTGCGCTGATTATAGATTGAACAGGCGCATCACTAGAAGCCAGTGTGCCGTCGATATTATCATCATTATCGCTGTTATTATAATCAGCAATTTCTGTTTCTGGTTTGGAATCTTGCTTGCTCGCAAAATAAGAAGCACCATCGCCCATGTTCATGCTGATATTATATGCCGCCATATCAATTGGCGGTTTTCCAGCCTTAACATCTGCCATATAGGCTTCAGTTTCTTCTCTCAAATACTGCACACGAACTGGCTTTGTTGATTTCAAATCAATCATTTCCGCAGATTTTTTAGATAAATCTATAATGCGATTACTGTGGAAAGGCCCGCGGTCATTAACCCGCACAATTACACTTTTTTCATTGCTGAGATTGGTAACCCGCACTAGCGAAGGCATTGGCAAGGTTGGATGCGCCGCAGTTATGTCATTCTCATTGAATTTCTCGCCACTCGCCGTGCGCTTTCCATGAAAACCAGGCCCATACCATGAGCCGTCACCAATTTTATCGTAGGAATCATCTTTCTCGGGGACATAAGTCTTGCCATTAACCTCATAAGGTTTGCCAAGTTTTACGCCGACGGCGACCTCTGGCGGCTCTTTGCGCCCACCGCAAGCTGCTAAAGCTAAAATTATAGGAAATACAACGAGTTTCTTAAATGGCACTGGCATCTCAAAGTCTCCTAGTTAGTTGCTATAAATGTCAAAGCATAGGGAAGGAATTTTGTCTAGTTTTATATGAGCCGCATTATAATTTTACGAAAAGCATAAAAAAGACAATTATAGAATTGACTTAATAGCCTCATTGCATTAATAACCAACTCCCTATTTGGGAATTTGTCTGTGCCAGACTTTAGTTCTGGTGGTTGTTTATATGTCGGGGAGTAGCGCAGTCTGCCACCCGAACGCTAGTGAGGGATGAATTTTAATGCGCTACCAGACTTTAGTTCTGGTGGTTGTTTTAT
>SXRF01000032.1 GCA_005792635.1 Rickettsiales bacterium | reverse complement strand
GCTAAATTTAACCACCTTGCGTAACATAACAACTACCATACTATAAGCTAAAGAAAGAAAAGCCATGGAAAACAGAAAAATATTAATTATCGCCGCTTCTCTAACCCTGTTTGTTTTCGCGGTTAATTACGCTTTGCTGTTTAGCTTTGCTGGCAACCATGAAAATGGCGGCATGATTCACAGCTATGTTCTGGCGATATTTATGGTGATACTTGCCGCTCTTTCTGTGGTTTGGTGGATTATATTTCGCCCGATGATGCAAAACTCGCAGCGCACCATGCAGCTTATTCAGCTTCAGCAAAAAGTGGCGGTGGCAGCGAACGAGGCGGACAGTGTTAATGAAGGTTTGCAGGTGGCGATTGATGGTGTGTGCGAATATATGGATTGGCCATTTGGTCATGCCTATATATTTGACGAAGCAACCGCCAAGCTGGTGAGCATGGATGTGTGGAATATTAAAAATCCGCAAATTTATGAAAGCTTCAAAACCGCGTCGGCGGCTCTTACCTTCGCGCCGTGGGAAGATTTTATCGGCGAGGTTTATAGCGACGCAACGCCGATGTGGATTTTGGATGTTGCCAATTCCTCTGCCTATCTTCGCAAAGATGATGCTAAAACCGTTGGGCTTAAAGCCGCCTTTGCCTTCCCGATTTTCGTTGGGCGCAAGGCGGTGGCGGTTATGGAGTTTTATGACAGTGTGGCGCGGATACCAGACGAAACCTTGCTTCGCGCCATGGCGAATATCGGCAAGCAGCTTGGGCAAACCATTGAACGCGCCAATTCAACGCAAAAAGCCGAAATTGCTGCCCGCGAACTCCAAGAAAGCTTGGATAAAGCCGAGGCGGCAAATATCGCTAAAAGCGACTTCCTCGCCAATATGAGCCATGAACTTCGCACACCGATGAACGGCGTGCTGGGCATGGCGCATTTGCTTGCCGATACTCCGCTGGATACAGAGCAACAAGATCTGGTTGCCACCATTAACGGCTCGGCGGAAAATCTGCTGATGTTGCTTAATGATATTTTGGATTTCTCCAAGATTGAGGCGGGTGCGCTGATGCTGGAAAATATCGCCTTTGATTTTGTGGATGCTACGAACAACACTATCAATTTGCTGCGCCCACAAGCGGAGAAAAAGGGTATAGATTTGATGTTAAGTATTGGGAATAATATTCCGAATTATATTTGGGGCGATTCTGGGCGGATTCGCCAGATTATCACCAATTTGGTGGGCAATGCGATAAAATTCACCAACCATGGGTATGTACGCCTTAGTGCTAGCGTGCAGGATGATGACGGTAATAAAACTCTGCATATCAGCGTGGAAGATACGGGTATGGGCATACCTGCCAGCAAATTATCGGAAATTTTTGATAAATTTACGCAGGCAGACGCTTCCGTCACCCGTAAATATGGCGGAACTGGCTTGGGGCTAGCCATCACCAAACAATTGGTGAATATGATGGGTGGTGAAATTGGCGTGGAAAGCGCGGAAGGCAAAGGCTCTACTTTCTGGCTTACCATTCCGTGTAAAGCCGCAAGTGCCAGCGACGCGCAGGATAGCAGCTTGGAAGGAACATCTTGCAACATCAATAAAAACCGCATTGCCATTGCCGATGCGAAAGCCTTGCTGGTCGAGGATTACCCAGTCAACCAAGTATTCGCGAAGAAACTACTGAAAAAATTTGGCTTCGTGAATATTGACCTCGCGGAAAATGGCGTGGAAGCTATAGAAAAATACCGCAGCAATAAATATGATATTATTTTTATGGACTGCCAAATGCCAGAGCTGGACGGCTATCAAACCACCACCAAACTGCGAATGTTTGAGGAAGGAACGCCGCTACACACGCCTGTCATCGCCATGACTGCCAATGCCATGGTTGGTGACCGCGAAAAATGTCTGAAATCGGGGATGGATGATTATTTGAGCAAGCCGCTTCGCGCCGAGCATCTACGCAAAATTATTGAGCAATTTTTTATTCTTGATGATGATAAGGCGACGATTGTTGCGCCAAAAACTACAGAAAAAACTACAATCATCGCGCAAACAGAAAGTGACGAGCTACCCGTCGATATGGAGCAACTGCGAATGTTCACTGATGGTGATAAGGACGAGGAAAAAGCCCTCGCCGAGCTGTTCCTTGAACAAGCACAGGAAATGATAAATATTCTGGAAAAAAGCTTGCAGCCAGAGGCAAAAGAAGCTTGGAAATCCGCCGCCCACCGCTTTAAGGGGTCGTCAGGAAATCTTGGTGCAACCCGCTTGCATAATATCTGCAAAAAAGCCGAGCAGCATTTTGAAGATGAGGAAACAAAAAAACAGGAAATGCTAACCGCAATTCTCAATGAAACGGCGAAAGTGAAGGAATTCTTTGCGAGTGCCGCGTAGGTTTATATACTCACCTTACACAAGGCAGCAATCCTCTCGTTTGTCACCCCGTGCTTGTCACGGGGTCTGGATTACTTGCTATTTCAAGCAAGGGAAAAGCTATGCTTTTTTCTTTCCAGATCCCGCAATAAATGCGGGATGACAGCCTGTGAATTACTAAACTGCGTAAGGTAAATCACTCAAACTTGAAACTGGCGGGGATTAAAAACTCGAAGGCATCGCCGTCTGGATAATCATTAGGCACAGCGGGAACTGGGTTGGCGCGGCGGATCATATCCAAAGCCGCATTGTCGAGTATATCATATCCCGCGCTGCTTTCTATGCCGCTATAGCGAATATTCCCCAGCCTATCTATGCGGATGCGAACAATCGCCCTTCCTTGTATGCCAGCAGTTTTTGCCTCTTCTGGGTAGCGCAAAAATTTCTGCACCCATAGCGAAATTGCTTGTTCATAGCGGGCTTTGCTTTCCGCATTTTTCGCGGTGCTATTGCCGATATTAATACCATTATTTTTGGCGTTTTTCTTTTCTATATTATCCGCTGATTTGCGAACAAATTGGCGCGGCGCGGGGATATTATCGCTGCTTGGCGCAAGCGTTTTTTTGATTGGTTTTGGCGCGGTTTCTTGTTTATTTTCTTGTCGCGTTAATCGATTAATTGCTGCGTCTAACTGCTCGCTGCTTTCCGTTGGCACTGGCGGCGGCGGAGCTTCTTCTTGCAGCTCTGCATCGCTATCGCCCAAGCGAATATTAAGCGCACGCACGGGAATATTAATGACATTGGTTTTGGGTATCATCGCCCAACCATAGGCAAATAGCAGATGTAAAAGAAAGATAAGAGATAGGGTTGCCGCAAAATGTTTCTCGCCCAGATATTCAAAATTTTCCGTATGCGCCGTCATATTATTTCGCCTTTGACTGCGTAAGCACCGAAAGATTTTTGCCGCCCGCCGCTTTAATCGCGTCCATCACATCAATCATGCGATTGGCGGGTGTCACCGCGTCCGCCTTCACCGTCACCACCTTATTAGGATTAGCGGTAAGCTCTGGGGTTAGTATTTTTTGCAGATCTTCAATAGTTACTATCTCATCATTCAAAATCACTTCGTCATGGCTGCCCAGCAAGATGGAAACATGTCCTTCATCCATCATCTTGCCATTTTGTGATACGGGCGGCTCAATCGGTATCATCTCGAATTTTTCCACCGTTCCCGCCACCATGAAAAATATCAGCAAAAACATAGAAACATCAATCAGCGGAATGAGGCTGACTTCGATTTTTTTGCGGCGAGTGCGGGGAAAATCCATGGCTATTTTGCCTCTTCCCACTTGCGGACATAGAGGCTTTTGCCGCCAGCCATAGTCACTCTATCCATCACCGCCACTAGCTGTTGCATGGTCACGCCGTCCGCCGAAAGCAACATAATCGGCGAAGTGGGGTCTTTTCCCAGAATGCGGTCTAAGGATTCACTTAACTCATCTGGCTCGACGGTGCGTTGCCCGAATATAATCTCGCCATTTGCCTTGATAAAAATATGGGTAACTTCTTTTTTTGTGGTGACTTTACCAGCCGATGGCAACATGAGTTCCAGCGACTCAATCCGCATAAACGAGGTGGTGAGCATAAAAAAGATAATAAGAATAAACACCACATCAATGAGCGGAGTGAGCGGTAAATTCAAACTTCGGCGTGGTGAACGGTCAAAATCCATGTTCTTCACAAATCAATATTTGGGGCTGAGCAAATGCAGTGTTGAGGTTTTCTGCGGCGCGGTATTCACCTCCGCTGGCTGTTGTTTTCGTGCATCTTCTGCGGCTTTCGCCTGTTCAATGGCAAGCAATCGTTCATTGCGGCGGAATTCATCCTCTAAGGCTAAAATCTGCACGGTGACATCCTTCATCGTGGCGCGGACTTTTTCAATTACGCCGTCCAGAACATAATGCGCGGCAAGGGCAGGGATGGCAACAGCAAGCCCGCCCGCCGTGGTCAGCAATGCTTCCCATATCCCGCCTGCAAGGATGGTTGGGTCAACCCGCGTTCCCGCCGTGCTTAGTTTGGAGAATGAATTTATCATCCCGATAACCGTGCCGAGCAGCCCCATTAATGGCGAAATCATCGCCGTCATCTCCAGTCCGCGCAAATGGCTCTCCAGATAGCGAATATCCGCCGAACCAACGCGAGTTATTTCTGCCTCTTTGCTTTTCTGCGACATTTCACGGTTGGCAACGCACTCAAACGAGGTGAGCATAATCCGCGCTATTGGCCCTGTAATCGCCGCCAAAGTTTGGCTGGCTCGGGTGCGGTCGCCATGTTTTATATCGCTTAGAACAGGCTCGATAAACCCGCGCTCAAACACATTTGATTTATGAAATTGCCATATTTTGAAAGCAATCACCGACAGCGCGTACACTGACATCATCGCCAGCATATACATTACAAAGCCACCCTTTTGGAAAATATGAATATCCACTATTATTGCCTCCAGTAAGAAACTAATTCGAAATGCGTCGTACGACTTTTTTGTAATCCACTGACTTTTTTCTGTCATACCAGCGAAGGCTGGTATCCATGCCTAACCACAAGCGTTATAGCAAGTTGTATGGCATAGATTCCGCCCTTCGGCGGAATGACAGAGAAAAGTTGTACAGCGCATAATCGAATAATGTTTTAGCTTGTGACGCACAGATGGTCTAGTGTTAATTACTTCTAAAAACTCCTTTGCTTTTATGGCTTAATTCTGGCATTGTAACTCGAAATTATGAGGGGAATTATGAAAATTAAAAATATATTTGCAGTGATTTTATTGGCGTTTAGCAGCCTGTTGTCGCCAGCGCAAGCCGCAGAAAACAACGCGCAAACCAAAGCTGAGCCTGTGGCTTTGCTCAATGTATCGTATGACCCGACGCGGGAATTTTACGAGAAATATAACGCGATGTTCGCGCAGCATTGGAAGGAAAAAACAGGCGGAGAAGTTAAAATCACTCAGTCACACGGCGGCTCTGGCAAGCAGGCGCGGTCGGTTATTGATGGGCTGAAAGCCGATGTGGTGACGCTCGCCCTTGCTTATGACATTGACGCAATTTCCGAAAAAGGCAAGCTTCTGCCTGCGGATTGGCAAACAAAACTGCCGCATAATAGTGCGCCTTATAGCTCGGTTATTGTGTTTTTGGTGCGTAAAGATAACCCAAAACATATCAAAGATTGGGACGATTTAGTGCGCCCAGATGTGCAGGTGATTACGCCAAACCCGAAGACTGGCGGCGGTGCGCGGTGGAATTATCTGGCGGCTTGGGGCTTCGCAAAGGGTAAATTCAAGGGTGATGAGGCAAAAATCAAAGAATATATGGCGACATTGTTTAAGAATGTGCCAGTGCTGGACACTGGTGCGCGCGGCTCTAGCACTACCTTCGTTCAGCGCGGAATTGGCGATGTGCTGATAACTTGGGAAAATGAGGCGCAGCTAGCACAAAAAGAAATGGGCGCGGGAAAATTTGAAATCATAATGCCGTCTATCAGCATCCTTGCCGAACCGCCCGTCGCTGTTGTGGAAAAAAACGCAACCGCCAAGGGAACACTGGAAGCAGCGAAGGAATATCTGGCTTTCCTATATAGCCCGAAGGCGCAGGAATTGGCAGCGCAGAATTTTTATCGTTCTAGTGATGAAAAAATTGCCAAAAAATATGCGGCGCAATTTCCCGCTATAAAAACCATGACCATCAGTGATTTTGGCGGCTGGAAACAAGCGCAAAAAGACCATTTTGACGATGGCGCAAGTTTTGATCAGGTTTATGGTGGAAAATAACGATAACCTCGCGGCTTATGCCTGTCATCCAGCTGCTAGCCGTGGGCGGCTATATGCGGAGGAGGAGAGCAACTCGCGCAGTTGCTTCCAGCGCGACCGCGACCG
>SXRF01000031.1 GCA_005792635.1 Rickettsiales bacterium | reverse complement strand
CGATGCCCGAAGCCCATCAGCTTCACGCCGCTATTTTTATCTTTTACTTTTTTGATGAATTCAGGAATATGCGAAACATCGCCAATTTCGCGCAGCATATTGATAACCGCCTCATTTGCGCCGCCATGTGCAGGCCCCCACAGTGATGCAATACCAGCGGCAATACAAGCAAACGGATTTGCGCCCGAAGAACCCGCCATCCGTACAGTGGAGGTCGAGGCATTTTGTTCATGGTCGGCATGGAGGATAAGAATCTTATCCATAGCGCGGGCAAGCACAGGATTTACCTTGTATTTTTCACAAGGAGTTGAAAACATCATGTGCAAGAAATTTTCCGAAAAACCAAGGTCATTTTGCGGATAAATAAACGGTTGCCCGATGGAATATTTATACGCCATAGCCGCCAAAGTTGGCATTTTAGCAATCAGGCGATACGCCGCCAGCTCGCGCTGTTCCGCGCTATTAACATCCAGTGAATCGTGATACACCGCCGATAGTGAAGAAGCAGCACCCGCCATCACCGCCATTGGGTGCGAAGCCCGTGGGAAGCCGCGAAATAAAAAATGCAGCTGTTCATGAATCATGGTGTGCAGCGTTATTTTGCGGTCGAACTCTGCTTTTTCCTTGGCATTTGGCAGCTCGCCATTAAGCAACAAATAAGAAACTTCCAGATAATCGCTTTGGTCAGCAAGTTTATCAATATCATACCCGCGATAGCGCAGAATGCCAACATCACCATCAATAAAAGTGATTTTTGATTCGCATGACGCGGTGGATAAAAACCCGGGGTCAAAGGTGAACATGCCCGTTTCTGCGTAAAGCTTGGTAATGTCGATAACGCTCTGCCCTTCCGTGGCATCATACACAGGGAAGCTAACGCTCTTACCATCAACGGTAAGGGTGGCAGTGCGCTTTGATGGGTGCGATTGTTTAACCGCAGCGGATTCAATAGACATTGTGGCAACTCCAATTTATGTTATTAATGCAAAACTGAAACCAGCTTCGCACATAAAAGTAAAGAAAGAGTTTATAAAACAATGATAAAATTTCTGAAAAACTTTTTGGGTGTAGAAGCCGCCAGCGGCGCGGTTTTAGTCGCCGTTTCCGCGGTTGCTATATTTGCTGCCAATTCCGCTTTTGCGCCCCATTATGAGGCATTATTGTCACCAACCGCGCGTTTTTTTATTAATGATGTGCTGATGGCGGTGTTTTTCTTTTTAATTGGCATGGAAATTCGCGCCGAAATTAATAATGGCTCTCTGTCAACCCGCAAACAGGCGATGCTACCCGTTCTGGTTGCTATTGGCGGAGTGGTAACGCCTGCGCTGATTTATTATTTTTTTAATGCAGGCACAAAAAACCTAAATGGTTGGGCGATTCCGTCAGCAACCGACATTGCTTTTTCGCTTGGTGTTCTCGCGCTGTTTGGTTCTCGTTTGCCAGTGAGTCTTAAAATATTCCTGATGGCGGTGGCGGTGATTGATGATTTGCTAGCGGTGATTATCATTGCCGTTTTTTATACGGCGCATCTTTCTCTTGCGCCGATGATTGCTTCGGTGGCTTGCGTTGTCGCCCTGCACACTATGGCAAGCAATGAATGCAAAAAAATCTGGCTATATCTTGTTATGGGCGTGGCTTTATGGTTTTTTATCCATAGCTCTGGTGTGCATTCAACCATTGCTGGCGTGTTGCTTGGTTTGCTCATACCGCCAGATTTGGGCGAAAAACTGGTTCACAAGCTCCATCCAATTGTTGCCTTTGCCATTATTCCGCTGTTTGCTTTTGCCAATGCTGGCGTATCGTTCACCAACATCCCAAGCGAGGCATGGCACAATAATATCACCATAGGTATAGCTCTCGGGCTGTTTATCGGCAAACCGCTGGGCATTATGGCGACAGCATTTTTGCTGGTTCGCCTTGGTTTTGCCAAATTGCCAGAGGGTGCAAACTGGCGCGAGTTTTTTGCCATAGCAATTCTCGCTGGTATCGGCTTTACTATGAGCTTATTTATTTCCGATCTGGCATTTACAGAAGCACCACAAATGCTATATAGCAAGCTTGGTATATTACTCGGATCATTTGCTTCGGTTTTGTTTGGTGCTACTTGCCTAATGCTGATAAAAAAGCGGGAAAAACTATGAAATTCTGCCTACCAATCATATTTTCTGCGTTGCTGCTTGTTGTCGGCTGCGCTGGCACAACAAAAAATCAAAATGCTTGGGATGATATTGACTATTCCAAAGTGCGCGACCGAGCAGCAAGGGACAATGATAGCAACTACAAAGCCCCTTCGGTTGTTGGCTGCGTTAGTGATGATTTATATGATTGTAGGTAATAATTAAATGATACTCAACATAGGTAGTGACTTGGTGGACATTAGGCGGATTGAGAACGCCATTTCGCGCTTTGGCTCGCGCTTTGAGAATCGGGTTTTTACCAACGGTGAACAAAAATATTCCAGACGACGAGCAGATGCAGATATTCGCGCCATTGCCTCGACCTATGCCAAACGCTTCGCCGCCAAGGAGGCTTTCGCTAAGGCACTGAATACAGGGTTTAATAATGGTGTTTTTTGGCGCGATATTGAGGTGGTAAAAAGCGAAAGCGGCGCAGTTAGCATAAACGCCACGGGCGGCGCGGCGGAGCTATTACGCAAGCTAACGCCAGAGGGCATGAAACCACAGATTTTTCTGTCGCTGAGCGATGAATACCCATACGCACAAGCGCAGGTTATCATCAGCGCGGTATAATACCCTTCCCAGCTCAAGAAAATTATTTTATAAATATGGATGTCATTCCCGCGCAGGCGGGAATCTCTTTTAATACTTGCGTTATGGATAGACAGATTCCCGCCTGCGCGGGAATGACGAAAATTGTGTGATTTGCCTCCACTAAATCTATGCTAAGAGCTATAGCAATAGAATTTATGGGCAGAACTTACTGCATAAAGGGCAAAAACAGCTATTTTTCGCCCTTTATTGTCCCTAAAAATACCGTTTTTTACTTTAAGTTCTCGCTGCAACATATTGATATTGTTTAATTCACCAATGGAATATAGTCGATTTTTTTCGTTTTTTGTTTTTTTGTCATTTATGCCCATTTTTTGCACTTCCTGAACATCTACAATATCTATATTATATAACCAGAGCCATTGCTTGAGTTTGCTTTATAAATAATGTATAATCCAAGTATATTTACTACCGAAAGATGAAACTGATGCAAAAAAAAGAAAAAGACCCCGCCATCATCAAAAAATATGCCAACCGTCGGCTATATGACACGGAAACCAGCGCGTATATAACGCTGGAGGATTTGTGTGACCGCGTAAAAAAAGGGCATCCGTTCATTGTGGTGGATGCAAAATCGGGGCATGACCTCACCCGCCAGATCCTCACCCAGATTATTTTTGAGCAAGAAACCAAAGGTTTTCAGCTTCTCCCGACGGAGTTCTTGCGCTCGGTTATTCGTTTTTACGGCGATAATATGCAGGATGTTTTGCAGCCATACCTCAATGCCAGCATGAAAAGTTTTGTCGGAAATCAGGAAAAAATGCGCAGCATGATGGGTGGAATTTCCCCACTCTCGCAGCTTGAGGAAGCCACCCGCCAGAACATGGCACTTATTGAAAAACCCATGCAGATGTTCAACCCCTTCGGCAGCCTGTTCAGCCATGATAATGATGAAAAGAAGCCATAAATAAGCCCTATCATAATCTCAATCGTCATCCCCGCCTACGCGCGGGGATCTAGGGATAAAACCAATGACGGAATTTGTCGCCCTAGATCCCTTTGCCCGCGCACGGGATGACGGCTATATTATTTCCGCTCATAAACGCTTGCCGCCTCATCGCGGAAAACTTCTTTCCATTCGTCGTGATACGCGCCAGTTTTATACATGCCTGCGAAGGATATGTTGTTCATCACCAGCAATACATCAATATGGTATGGCTCGATAGTTTTCTGCCAATCTTTTTCCAGATTCATAAAAGCGAGGTAATGACCTAGTAGCTTCTCGCTGTAAGCCGTGCCTGCCCGCCCGTCAATGAACAGCGGAAACTTGCCGCCAGTTTCATAAATCATCCGCCCGCCAAGGTTATAATCATTCAGCACGCGCTTTCCCGCATAATTTTCCACTACATATTTTATCGCAGGGGCTGGCGATTTTTTGGGGTCTTCCAAGTAAAAATCCTTGCCAATAATCGGCAATGAAAAATAAGCTGCGGCGAGCATCACGGGTATAAACGCCGCGATAATCGGCGAATAACGCTTACTGTTAATCCACGACAAAAGTTGCTTTGTGTGTTTGTTGTTCAAATTATCAGGCGGCATATTCGCTGCCAGATATGGCGCACCGTAAATCGCCAGAAACGAGCTATTTCGCACCGAAAAAAACATGGCGAGGAGCAATAGCAACGCGAGGATTTTATCCGCCAGCGGCGCGGTGCTAGTGCGCAGATTGCTGGCATAGACAAACGCCACCACCCACATCGACGCGCCAATCACATCGCCAAAAACGAATGGATGCCACTCCACAATATATTTGGTCAGCACGCTATGCAGCGAGCGCATGATACCAACAAAAACGAAGATGCCGTGCGGATTGAGAGCCAGCGCGAGGGCGCAAAGGAAACTTATAAGTAACAGGCGGTAAAGCCACTTCCAATTTTTGTTATAAATCGCCTCTAAACCGTATGCGCCAAGCACGGCAAACCCCATGAAAAAACTACCGTGAATATTCACCCATAAAACCATAAGCAGCGGCAATATAAACACTGATTTTGTATGGTTGTTCTGGCGAGTATTATGCAGCAGATGATGGAATATCAGCGCGAAAAATACACCGACAATTTGCGGTCTGCCATAAGCGTCCTCCAACATACAAAATGTAGTTATCATCGCGGTAAAAATAATTGCATTATTGCCAATATCGCCGCGTTTTTTTAAGCAATAAACCAAGCTCGCCACCACCAAAGCAGGGCAGATTTTGGCGAAGACATAAAGCCCTTCCATGCCAAAAAACTGATGCACAAAACTGAGAAAAATATCCCATAGCCACGAGATATTATACCAAACTTGTTGTTTCTCCGTGAATGACCACGGGTCGTGCAGAGGGATTTTCCCAAAGGTGCGAATGTCATAACCCGCCATAATATGCCAGCCAATATCAGGGTCTTGGAAAACAGGCATTTTTACGCAAGCAATAGCGATAAAGCTAAAAACAAAAGCGAGCAGAACCAAAGGCGAGGGCAGGATTTTTTTCATGTTATTTGTAACTTTCAACTCTTGAACTGTTGCGACTATATTGCTATGCACAAGATATGAAAAGAGAAATTGTACTAGACACAGAAACCACAGGGCTTGACCCCGCCAGCGGGCATCGCATGGTCGAGGTTGGCTGCGTGGAACTAATCGCAGGTTTGCGGACGGGAAATGTTTTTCACAGCTATTTGAACCCGCAGCGTGATGTACCTGATGAGGCGCAGCGCGTTCATGGGCTATCCACTGCGTTTCTTGCCGATAAGCCAATATTTGCCGAAAAAGTTGATGGCTTTCTGGAGTTTATCGCCGATGCTCCGCTAGTGATACATAATGCGGCTTTTGACATGCGTTTTATCAATGCCGAGCTGGGACGGCTGGGTTTTGCGGCGATACCCATGGAGCGCACGATTGACACCGTGCTTATCGCCCGTAAAAAATTTCCAGGTAGCCCCGCCAGCTTGGACGCGTTGTGTAAAAAATTCAATATCGACCTTTCAGGGCGCGATAAACACGGCGCGTTGCTGGATGCGGAGTTGCTGGCGGATGTTTATCTGGAACTGCTCGGCGGTAGGCAAGCAATTTTTGAACTGGGCAGCAGCAACAGCAAAATTTCCGCGTCCGAAACAACTAAAAAAGAAAAAATCAAGCGCGAGGCAAGAATTTTTGCCATAAGCGAGGAAGAAGAAACCGCGCATAAACAAATGCTTGGTAACTTAAAAAACGCCCTCTGGCTAGCTTCCTAAGAGTTTGTTTAGAATTTATGGGTGGAACCTTAAAATATCTTGCAAAAATCAGTAATTTAGCGGATTATATTAGCTAACATTAACGCGTTATGCGATTTTTCCTCGTCATTCCGCCCCAATGTTTGTTTTTTGGGCGGAATCTATGCCATGCAACTAGCTGTAATGCTTGTGGTTAGGCATGGATGCCAGCATGCGCTGGCATGACAGCACGAAAAACACAAAAAAGTCGCACGATGTGTAACTATACCCAGTAAATAGAGGTCTATATGCGATTTTTTCAATTTGCCATTTTATTTGTTTTGTCGTTCGCCTTTTCGCGGCTGACCATGGCGGCTGATAATATGCCAAGTCCCGAGCAAAGAGCAAAAATTGATGCGATGATGGCGCAATCAGCTAAAGCTATACAAGATCTGGACACCGACCATGATGGCAATCTAAGCGATGAAGAAGTTAGCAAGCTTGCTCAGGATGCAGGCATCGAGCAAGATGATGCTAGCGAAGAAGAAGGGGATAATTACGAAAATAATTACACCAAACAAAGTAATAGCAATGCGCCGCGCATAAACGAAACCAAGCCTTATGTGGCGGGCGGCTCTGCTCCATCTGCTCCGACTTC
This sequence comes from Rickettsiales bacterium, assembly GCA_005792635.1. Taxonomy (GTDB): domain Bacteria; phylum Pseudomonadota; class Alphaproteobacteria; order Rickettsiales; family SXRF01; genus SXRF01. Next base: position 7,979 of record SXRF01000031.1, on the reverse strand, counting down.
AATTCCGCCCGCTGTTGGAATTCCCCCTGTAAATAGCAGCCAGATTATCAAAAAATAAATTTTATGGTTTTTGCAAAAATTTGGCGGTGTTTTTCTCGCGCCGCATATAGCACGGTGATGAAGCATGACGGCATTGAACATGCTGGTTATTTGGCGTTTCTTGGCTTGCTCGCATTATTTCCCTTTTTTGTTTTTCTGGTGGCGGTTATTGGGGTAATCGGGCAGGGCGAAAGCGGCGCGGCGTTTATTAGTTCGGTTTTAGAAAGCTTGCCCGTTGACCTTACCAAAGCAATTCGTCCACGCATTTTGGAAATTGTTTCAGGGCCGCCCCAAGGGCTGCTTACCGTGTCAATTTTCGGCGCAATCTGGACGGCGTCTTCGGCGGTGGAAGGTGTGCGAACAGTGCTAAACCGCGCCTATCATGTGCATACCCCTCCAGCATATCCGCTGCGTCGCTTACTTTCCATCTTCCAGCTCGTGTTGTTTGCTTCTATAATGATAATTGCGATGTTGCTGGTTATTATGTTTCCTCTGATTTTACAATATATTGGGCAATGGTTTGGTATGGAATTTTCCGCACAGATTGAAAAACTTTTTAGTAAAACTCTGCTTTATATAGTGATGTTTTCTTTGTTTTTTGCGGTTTCGTTTATTTATTATCTGCTGCCCAACATTAAACAACGGTTGATTTCCGTTGTTCCGGGGGCGGCACTAGTGGTTATTTTGTGGATTGGGGCGGCAAATTTATTCACCGCTTATCTTTCCAATTTCAACCAAGTAAATCTAATTTACGGCAGCCTCGGCGGGGTCATCGCCGCGCTGGTTTTCTTTTATATTTGCAATATTATCTTTATTTTTGGGGCAGAGCTAAATTATCAGATTGTGGAGCTTCTGGGACTGCGCGTGGTTGAGCGCGAGGTTGTTTCTGAAAATACTATATCTGAAAATTCTACAGAACAACCATAGGAATTTTTCCATCTGCCACCATCCATAAAAACGCGGCGGCAATGGCAACGCCGTATGGCACGGGTTCTTTGTCACGCAGAAGGCGCGGAAGCGAGCTTTTGCTGATAATATATGGGGCAAGTTTGCGCCCGATAATAATAACTAGCGACATCGCCCCGCCGAGCAGGGCGAACAAAAAGCCGAACTCCGCCAGCTTTTCCCAGCCAACCCACAAGGCAAGGGCGGTTATCAGCTTAATATCGCCGCCGCCCATCAGGTTTAGGGCGAAAATCACATACCCAATAGCGAACATGACGAGCATCGCCGCAATCGCCATTTGCCAGTCAACCGCCACGGGCGAAAGCCAAACCGCCAGCGGATAAAGCAAAATCAAGCTGCCATTCAGCCAGTTGGGAATGATAAAGCGGGTGCTATCCGAATAAACCACAAAGAGCATAGAAAATAGCAAATAAAGGGGGATTATTGACATAAAATGCTTTGCAAAAGAGTAATAATTGTCTAGTTTGCGGTTCTTTAATAGAAAATGCAACCCCAAATATAACTATAAAAACAACGGAGAAGAAAATGAAAGTTTATTACGACAAAGACGCAGACCTCGGGCTAATCAAAGACAAAAAAATCGTGATAATCGGCTATGGTAGCCAAGGTCACGCCCATGCCCAGAATCTTAAAGATAGCGGCGTTGCAAATGTAGTTATTGGTCTGCGTGCTAGTTCATCTTCAGTTGAAAAAGCAAAGAATGCTGGTTTTGTAGTGGCTGAGCCAGCGGAAGCAGTGAAAGACGCGGACATCATCATGCTGCTCGCGCCTGATGAAAACCAAGCGGAAATCTATAACCAAGTGGAAGGCAATATTAAGCAGGGCGCGGCACTGGCTTTCGCGCATGGGCTTAATTTCCATTTCGGCTTCATCAAGCCGCGTGCGGATATGGATGTGTTCATGGTTGCACCAAAAGGCCCAGGGCATACAGTTCGCGGGGAATATCAAAAAGGCGGCGGTGTTCCTTGCCTTGTTGCTATCGGGCAAGACAAATCTGGAAACGCGCTGAAACTTGCGCTGGCTTACGCTTCTGGCGTTGGTGGCGGTCGTAGCGGTATTATTGAAACCTCGTTCAAAGACGAATGCGAAACCGATTTATTCGGTGAGCAAGCAGTGCTTTGCGGCGGCGTGACCGCGCTGATGCAGGCAGGTTTTGAAACACTGGTGGAAGCTGGTTATCCTGAAGAAATGGCATATTTTGAATGTGTGCATGAAATGAAACTTATCGTTGACCTTATCTATGAAGGCGGCCTTGCCAATATGCGCTATTCAATTTCCAACACTGCGGAATATGGCGATTATGTAACTGGGCCAAAAGTAGTAACCGCCGAAACCAAAAAGGTTATGAAACAGGTGCTAACCGACATTCAAAGCGGCAAATTCGCAAAAGATTTCATGGCTGACCGCGCAACACAAGGCGCACATAACCTTGAAAAATGGCGCGGCGAGCAAGCAAAGCATGGTATTGAAGCCGTGGGCGCAAAACTCCGCGCGATGATGCCGTGGATTGCAAAAAATAAGCTGGTTGATAAGGCGAAGAATTGACATATTTCATTAGCGGCTCTGCCGCTTAGGAAATTGTCATCCCGTGCGTGGGCAAAGGGATCTATGGAAAAACGGATGATAAGATGACGAGATGAAAGGATGACTAGACATGCAGAATATCTCTTCATCTAGTCATCCATATTCTAGTCATCTTTCCATCTGGCTCTCCCTCTGCCTACTCCTAGTGGCGGCGATGGTGCTGGTGGGCGGCTACACTCGGCTTTCTGGCTCAGGGCTTTCCATCACGCAGTGGAAGCCGATTCACGGCGTGATTCCGCCGATTAGCGAGGTGGACTGGCAGGACGAATTTTCCAGCTACAAGGCAACGCCGCAATTCGCGCTAGTCAACAGCGATATGACGCTGGAGGGTTTTAAGCAAATCTTCTGGCCAGAATTTATCCACCGCCTGCTTGCGCGATTTATCGGCTTTTTCTTCTTTTTTCCGCTGGTTTATTTTGCCGTGCGTCGGCAAATCAGCAAACAAAGATTCTGGAAGCTAGCGGGCATTTTTGCCCTCGGTGGGTTACAGGGCGCGATTGGCTGGATAATGGTGGCGAGTGGCCTTGTTGATTCGCCTTATGTCAGCCCGATAAAACTTGCACTACACCTTGGCGTTGCCTTTATCATCTTCGCGCTGATTTTGTGGCAATTGCTGGAGGTGGTAGCAAGTGACAAGTGGCAAGTGGCAAGCAAAGAAAAAAGCAACTTACCACTAATCACTTACCACTTACCACTAATCCTCATCTTTTCCCAAATAATCATCGGCGCGGTGGTGGCGGGTATGCATGCTGGGCTGGTTTATAACACATGGCCAGATATGAACGGGCAGTTTTTGCCAGATAATATTATGCAGGACGACCATGCGCTGGTGCAGTTCATTCACCGAACACTGGCTATTTTAGTGGCTGTTTCTTTCCCGCTCTGGTGGTGGGTAAATCGTTCTTATATCAGAGCGCATAACCTAGCAAAGAATTGTGCCTTAGTGCTGCTGGTGATTTTATTTCAGTTTGCGCTTGGCGTGGCGACGCTGCTTTTGCAAGTGCCACTGAATATTGCGCTCGCGCATCAGATGAATGCGCTTCTGCTGTGGGCTGCAGCGATTTGGTTGTGGCATAAAATGGCTGTGTCAGTGGGCGGTGTCAGTGTCGGTTAGATTTATACCGACACCGAAACCCGACACCGACACTATTTCCTCATTTCTTCAATTCTTCAGTTCCACCTTTTATCCACCACGCCTGAAATCCGAGATTATATTTCGGCGTGATTTCAGGAATGCCGAATTTATCCCAATAAGCCACGCGGAAAGAGTTGGAGTGCCAGTTGGGAATCACCACATGTTCAAACAGCAAAACGCGGTCAAGCGCACGACCAGCGGCGATTAGCTCTTCTTTGTTTTTAGCTTTGGTTAGTGCAGCAAGAACCGCGTCCACTGCTGGGTTTTTAAGCCCTGCGAGGTTATTGCCGCCCTTAACATCCGCCTGCGATGAATGCCAAAGCGAAACCTGCTCGCTAGCGGGGAAGAAAACGCCGCGGTTCAGCCACACGGAAACAATATCAAACTCAGAATTATCCGTGCGTTTTTGGTACTGTGCATCGTCCACCATGCGAATGGATGAGGTTATTCCTAGCCTATCCAGATTTTTGCGCATCGGCGCGATTACGCGCTCCATGGTTGGTTGGCGCAGCAAAAACTCTATTGCGAGTTGCTCACCGCTGGCACTCACGCGCTTGCCATCCACCACTTTCCAGCCCGCATCCTCGAGTAGTTTTTGCGCTTTCAGCAAATTTTCCCGCGCATTTCCTGAGCCGTCGGTTTTTGGATTTTCGAATGGTTTTTCAAAAATTTCAAGTGGCAAATCTTTGGCAAATGGTTTTAGCAGTTTCAGCTCGCTCGCGCTCGGCATTCCTGTGGCGGCGAACTCGGTATTTTCAAAAAAGCTGCTATTGCGCGCATATGCGCCGTAAAAAATGGTTTTATTCACCCATTCATAATCCAGCGCAAGGCCGATCGCTTCGCGCACACGCCAGTCAGCGAATTTGCCAAGGCGGGTGTTGAAGATAAAGGCCTGCATACCCTGCGGCGTTCCGTCAGGGATTTCGCGTTTTACAATCCGCCCGTCCTTCACTGCGGGTGCGTCATAAGCCGTTGCCCAGTTGCGAGCGATATATTCACGGCGGAAGTCATACGCGCCAGCTTTTAAGCCTTCCAGCGTTACATTCTCATCGCGGTACATGTCATAGCGCATTGTGCTAAAATTATATTGCCCACGATTGACAGGCAGATTTTTTGCCCAGTAATCATCAACCAATTTATAGGTTATGGATTTACCTTGCTCTACATTTTCCACTTTATAGGCGGAGTTTCCCAGTGGAGCTTCCAGTGTGGTTTTTTCAAAATCCACTTTTGCGTAATAAGCTTTGGAAAAAATGGGGATGCTGGCGGCAATCAGCGCGGCTTCTTTGTTTTTATTGTCGCTGAACGAGAATTTAACCGAATGCTCGCCTGTCTTTTCACATTTTGCAATTGGTGCGAACATGATTTTATAGGTTGGGTCGCCCTTGTCGCGCAGTGTGGTGAAGGAAAAAACCACATCATCGGCAGTAATCGGTGTGCCATCGTGGAATTTTGCTTGTTTTCTAAGCACAAATTCGGCAGCGGAATTATCTTTTTCAACATCAACTGACTCAGCAATCAAGCCATACATAGTTTGCGGCTCATCCTGCGACTGCACCATCAGGCTATCAAATATCCCGCTGATTGCAGGGGCTTTCACGCCTTTGAGAATGAAAGGATTAAGCGAATCAAAAGTTCCTGTTTCTGCGAGTTTCACCACACCGCCCTTGGGCGCGTTCGGATTCACATAGTCAAAATTTTTGAAGTCCTCGCCATATTTGCACTCGCCGTAAAGCGATAAGCAGTGCGAGGGTGTTGCATTCGCAACTCCAGAAATCAGAAGCCAGAAACCAGAAATAAGAACGACCGTCATCCCCGCCTTGCGCGGGGATCTTATGCCATGAAAAAGGTTTTTATTTGTCTCTCTAGATCCCCGCGCAAGGCGGGGATGACGAGTAATAAACTCTAAGCTTGCCATGGGCTTTTTGCTGGCTCGCCTACTGCGACAGATGAATTTGCAGTTTTGTTTTTGATAGAGTCAAAAACCGTGAGAGCCTGCGCCACCATGCTGCCCGCATCGCCAGCATTGGCAGGAAGCAATACAGTGGTGCTTGCCTGCGCAAGTTTGCCAAAGGCGGCAACATATTGCTCAGCGATTTTAAGAGCAACGGCTTCCGTCCCGCCAGTTTTCATGATGGAATTGGCGACCACCTCAATCCCTTTCGCGGTGGCTTCGGCAACGGCAAAAATTGCCTCTGCCTCACCCTTCGCGCGGTTGACTTGGTCAATCATTGAAGCTTCCGACTGTAAAACAACTTCCTGTTTTTTGCCTTCCGCGACATTGATTTGCGATTGGCGTTTGCCTTCTGATTCCAAAATGGTGGCGCGTTTTTGGCGGTCGGCGGCCATTTGCAATTCCATGGCTTTCAGCACCGATTGCGGCGGCGTGATGTTTTTAATTTCATAGCGCATGCACTGAATGCCCCAGCTTTCCGCCGCTTGATTGATGGCGGTGACTATGTTGGCATTGAGGGCTTCGCGCTCTTCAAAGGTTTTATCCAGCGTCAGCTTGCCGATTTCCGAGCGCATGGTGGTCTGCGCTAGGAGCTGCACAGCGTAAATCGGGTCGGAAACGCCGTAAGACGCAGCAACTGGGTCAACAATGCGAAGATACAGAACGCCGTCCAAATTCAGAGTCACATTGTCGCGGGTGATGCCCGCTTGTTCAGGAACATCAACCGCCATTTCTTTCAGCGAATGTTTATAAGCCACGCGCTGAATAAACGGAATCAGCAGCGTCAAGCCCGGTTCTAGCTTTTGTTCAAATTTACCAAGATTTTCAACAATCCACGCCTGTTGCTGCGGCACCATTTTAATGCCGTTATACAAAACGAAAAGAACAATAACGCCAATCGCAATTAAAAATTCCATGTTTTTAGCCCTTATTTTGGAGTTACAGTGAGTGTGTTGCCGTTTATTTCAGTGATAGTTACTTGCGCTCCAGCTTGCAAGCTTTCAACCGAGCATTTATCGCACAGGCGAGCTTTCATAATCGTTCCCGACCATTTAACTTCGCCGCCAAGTTTGTTAACGCCGCCATCACCAACGACAGCAGTTTGCCCAACAATATTGTTATATGGCTGTTTATGCTTGCCAGATTTCCATTTTTTCAGTGGTTTCCATAAAATCGCTGCCCACAAAGCACTAGAAGCAAGGAAAACCAACAATTGCAGTAAGAAATCATCGGCTGGAATAAGCGCGAAGTCTAGCGCACCACCAACCGTCAGCGCACCAAGCCCAGCGAATAAAAACCCAACTCCGGGAACGCCAAGCATCTCCAGAGCGAAGAAAACTACGCCCACCACCAGCCATGAAATCATTGGGTTCTCAAGCATTTCCGTGCCTATTTCAAAGTTTTTAAGTAAGCAATCAGGTTTGCGCGTTCCTGCGGATCTTTAATGCCCGCGAAGGACATTTTATTGCCCGCGATATATTTTTTCGGGTTAGCAAGGAAATCAGACAAAGCTTGCTCCGTCCATTTTTTATCCTTCATGGCAACCAGAGCAGGGGAATAAGCATAGCCTTCAGCATGTGCGAAATGGCTGCCCACCAAGCCAAATTGGTTCGGGCCAACACCATTTTTGCCGCCTTTGTCAAATGTGTGGCAAGAAGTACATTTTTTGACAATTGCCTCGCCAGCTTTCGCGTCTGCCTTTGCCATAAGTGGCGCAATATCAACAGGCTTTTCTTCAGCAGGAGCAGCACCACCAGCAGGAGCAGCCGTTTCCGCGCCAGCAATGGTATATCCGCGTTTTGCCTCTGCGCCGTGTTCTTCGCCCGCGGCATATAGCTTTTCGGCGGTGATGCCCGACACCATAGCAATTACGCCAGCCAGCAACACAGCAGCGGCAATTTTATTTAGCTCCAAACCATTACCAGACATAACCTAACTCTCCTGATTTTTTAATTAATAAAACTAGGTACTGTTGAGAAATTCGCTATGGCGCAAGCGAAAATGGTGGTTTCCGAGAACCGTAGCGCAGTGTATGTTTTATACATGAGCAACGGAAGCGCAGGAAACTGTCATTTGCAGCAAGCTATAGTAGAATTCATCAACGGTACCTATGCAACTTTTTCAATTCTTGGCAAAGTAACGCCCTTTTGCCCCTGATATTTCCCCTTGCGATCTGCGTATGACACCTCGCAAACCTTATCACCCTTCAAGAACAAAAACTGACACGCACCACCATTCGCATAAATCTTGGCAGGAATTGGAGAGGTATTTGAAAACTCAAGCGTCACATGCCCTACCCAT
>SXRF01000030.1 GCA_005792635.1 Rickettsiales bacterium | reverse complement strand
ATCCTGCCAGCGTTTTGGATGGCGCGAGGTGGGAGCGTTGGTATGCGCCAGCTCATCCAGCAAAATAAGCTGCGGCTTGCGGGCAAGAGCCGCGTCAAGGTCAAATTCTTTGATTAAAGTTCCGCGATATTGCACTTCGCGGTGGGGAATAATCGGCAAGCCTTCCACCAGTTTTTTGGTGTCCTCGCGCCCATGGGTTTCCACCAGCCCAATCACCACATCAATCTTGTCAGCAAGGGCGGATTTTCCCGCCGAAAGCATAGCGTAAGTCTTGCCCACACCCGCGCATGCACCAAAGAAAATCTTGAGTTTTCCGCGCGTGCTTTTCGCCTCCTCCTCCGCTTTCGCTTCGGCGGTTATACGGCTGAGCAGCTCGTCTGGGTTAGGGCGAGAATCATCATTCATACCCGCATATTATATAAATTATTGTGACAGGTCTAGAGGGGACTTCTAAATATTAAAATACTTCGCCTGTGGGTGGTGGACGACGATTGCCGAGGCGTAATATAAATTAGATAGTTTTAATGAATAATTCTACGCCCTAGTTTGCGGTGTAGGTCTTCTTGTGCATCCAGAGAAGAAACCATCTCGCCACCGACATTTGATAAACGCGCCAAATCTTTTGTTGGAATGGTGGTTTGGTCTTGAAAGATTAAAAGTGAATCAAAGTCAGCATTTTCTCGCAATAGATGCTCAAGAACTATTGTAGATAGCCTAGCCTTATCCCTACTTGGGATTCCGAATATAAACAAAGGAGAAGTTTTGCCGTCAATCTTATAATCAATAGGATAGTCCTTGCCATTTGGCATATCATAAACAAAATCTCTGCTTATTTTATCTTCGCTAACGGTTTTCAATATGGTTTCATATAAGTCATCATAAAATGTGGATTCTGCACGAAATTTATTTAGAAAAGTTAGGTCTTTTATTTTTGTAAGTGCTTGTCCAAACTTAAAAACCGCCATTCCCATTTGCTCAAAAGGAAAATCTATGTAAAATTCTCCATTTTCTTCATTTATATCCATTTCTGATATAATTCCTTGAAAAACTTTGCCACGCGTTCCTTCTTTGAATTTATCTATATCATTTTCATAACTTAAGTGCATCATGGTATGACCACAGTCTGTAATTCTCATATTTCCTGTTGGCAGGTGTCGCAAATACATCGCGTAACAATCACCGTCACTAAAACTGAATGGGGTTTTGACCAACAACAAGTCGTTAGCTCGCTCTATGACTTGTACTTCAGAGCATAGCATATTACATAGTTTTTCTTGTATAATATTTTTGTCTATTCTCATAATTAACTAAATAAATTTGGTTGATCTGGCTCTGGATTGAGTCCAGATATATTACAATCTTTGACCAAACAATATAATGCGCCTTTATAGGTAGAATAAGCGTCTGTGGCTTTTGCAAAGCCTTCTGATTTTTTTCCAATTGCTATGTATCGTTCTGTTGCCAAGTGGATATGGCAAACAAACTCCAATTTTTCTCTTTCTATTTTATTCTCATGCGAATGGCTTGAGCCATTATAACGCGCAAGAGTTATCACTTCACCACTTGGCATATTCCATCTAAGCCCACAGGAAAAATCTTCTTCTATCTGCGTATTTTGGCGAACATATATGTTAAAGCTAATATCACCGCTTACCGAATCTACAACATTGTAATTGTACTCAATATGCTGTGATTTAGTTGTTGCTCGAGCTTTAGGGTTAGTCACTCGCTTTGATAAAGCCAGTAATTCTTGAATTTTAGCATCATTTATAGATTCAAATCCCATAAACACCAGATTAATTAGTACAAGTTGCACTACATTGTAAAATCAACTTATTAATTATTTACTAATAATATCCATACTTACTGAACAAATCATATATTAAAATACTTCGCCTGTGGGTGGTGGACGACGATTGCGGAGGTGGATTGTTCAGGGTGGAGTTGAAATTCCTCGGATAGTTCTATGCCTATTTTTTCCGCGCCGAGTAACTCTAGCAATAGTTTTTGATCCTCTAGCCGTGGGCAAGCGGGATAGCCGAATGAATAGCGCGAACCGCGGTAACCTTGCTTGAGCAGCTTTTTAATATCGCGGTCATCCTCATGCCCAAAACCAAGCTCGGCGCGGATTTTTTTATGGGTGTATTCGGCGGCAGCCTCGGCGATTTCCACCCCTAAACCATGCAGGTACAGATAATCCTGATAGCGATTCTGCGCGAACCAATCCCTTGCCACATCCGCCACCTTTTGCCCAGCGGTCACCACCTGCATGGCGAGAACATCGCGCTCACCGCTATCCACCTCGCGGAAGAAATCAGCAACGCAAATTCCGCCGTCTTTATCCTGCCGCGGCAAATCAAGCTGCCCGATTTGTTTTTCTCCGCTTTCATCAAATATCAGCAGGTTATTGCCCTCAGCCGCGCATTTGAAATAGCCGTAAGCGGCTTTTGCTTGCAGAATATTTTCTACCTCGCACTCAGCAAGCAAGCGGTTTAGGATTGGTTTTACATCCGTCTCCACCCATTTCCAATATTCTTCCAGCGATTTTCCTGCCTTCTTAAAACCCCAGTGAAAAGTGAACAGCATTTGCTCGTTGAGATAGGGAATCAGAGCCTTAACAGGGATATTATCAATCACCCGCGCACCGAAAAATGGCGGAGTTGGAACTTGCGTTTGTTTGGCAAGCTCGGCGCGTTTCAGCTTAATGGCTTCCAGCTCCAGCGGGCGCAGCTCTGCGCCAATCAACTGTTGCCCCGCCACTTCATTTTGCGACCAGCGATTTTTGGCTTTGCTGCTCACAGGACGCGCCGCTTTTTTAACCTGTAATTCTTGTAAATGCTCATCAAAATTGCCGTCAGCGATTTTATTCATCAGGTCTAAACCATCAAAGGCGTCCTGTGCATACGCCACACGCCCAGCACCATAAGCCGCCACGCAGTCCTCTTCCACATAGGCTCGCGTCAGTGCCGCGCCACCAAGCAAAACAGGCAGCGAAATACCGCGAGCCGTAAGGTCAGTCAGGTTTTCGCGCATGATAACCGTGGATTTCACAAGAAGCCCCGACAAGCCAACCGCGTCGGGTTTTACTTCCTCAATTGCCGCCAAAATTGCGTCAATCGGTTGTTTTATCCCGAGATTATAAACCTTAAAGCCGTTATTGGTGAGGATAATATCCACGAGGTTTTTGCCAATGTCATGCACATCGCCCTTGACAGTGGCGAGGACGATTTTACCCTTTTCCTGCCCCTCAATTTTTTCCATGAATTGCTCAAGGTACGCCACGGCTTTTTTCATGGTTTCCGCGCTTTGCAATACAAACGGAAGCTGCATTTTGCCTGCGCCAAACAGCTCGCCCACCACCTTCATGCCCGCCAGCAAAATATCATTGATAATAAACAGCGGCGCATGGGTTTTCATGGCAATAGCGAGGTCGTCTTCCAGACCTTTTTTATCGCCGTCAATGATGCGGTTTTTCAGCACTTCCTCAATGGTATCAGCGCGAGTTTTGGCAACTGATGCTTCGCTCGTCCGCCCGTCAAACAGTGCGATAAAATATTGCAGCGGATCATAAGGATCATCCGCCGTTCCAGCAGGTTTTTTGGGGATATATGGTGTTTCAGAGGTCATATTGATTTATTGACTACAGCAATAAATTTTATTTCGCTAGGAAAAACAACAAATAATCTAAAAATTAGAGAACCTACTACCAGAGCATGTTTTCCCGTGCTATCGTTGTCTTATGGCGCTTGGAATGGGGCGTATTATTTGTTTATTTTAACCAAAGAAAGGGGGTTTTTTCACTTGCACTTGATAATCATTTTCAGCCAGTCAGTAAGCAATTGTATTTTAAGGCAATAATCTACCAAGCATTTTGCCGCCCAAAATATGCACATGAAAATGCGCGACGCTTTGCGCAGCATCCACCCCGTGGTTGCTGATTATGCGGTAACCATTTTCCCTAACGCCTAGTTTTTCCGCTGCTTTCTGCACTGCCTGCCAAAACCCAGCCATAAACTCAGCTGGCGCATTCAATGCAAAATCATCGAACGAGGTATATTCGCCCTTAGGGACAACTAAAACATGCACGGGTGCATCTGGGTGTATGTCATGAAAAGCTAGTGCGAAATCGTCTTCATAAACTGCTTTGCAAGGAATTTCTCCACGCAATATTTTCGCAAAAACATTATCTTTATCGTATGGCATTAATCTATCCTACAGGCTTCACTGAATTCTAACCGTGGGCTGCGGGAATGAAGTTTGCTTGCATCACCATACCCCAAATTACAAATGAAATTAGATTTTATATTAGTTCCTGCGAAAAAAACTTCATCCACCAAGGCATTATTAAAGCCCGACATTGGCCCGCAGTCCAAGCCCTTCGCCCGTGCAGCGAGCATTAAATACGCCCCCTGCAATGACGCATTGCGAAAGGCTGTGGTTTCTATCAATTCCTTATTTCCAACGAACCAACTCTTGGCATCGGTATGCGGAAATAAAATCGGAAGTTTTTCGTAAAACTCCATATCCTGACCAATAATAGCGGTGACGGGCGCATTCATGGTTTTTTCAATATTACCTTCAGCAAGGGCAGGTTTTAAGCGTTCTTTTGCTGCCTTTGAAACCACAAACACAACACGCATAGGGCAGCAATTAGCACTAGTCGCCCCCATTTTTGCAAGATCATAAATTTCCTCTAACAAAGAATCGGGAACTGGCGTATCTAGCCAAGCACTATGCGTTCGCGCTTCCCGAAACAAAATATCCAGCGATACATCATCAAGCATGGTCATTATTTTTGCCCTTTCAGCTTTCGGCTTGCTTTTTCGTCCAATCCAGAAATTCCCTCGCGGCGGGTTAGCTCATCCATGACTTCACCAACTTTTATATCCGCGTCCGCCAGCAAAAGCAGCCAATGAAACAATAAATCCGCGCTTTCGCTAATTACCTCGGCACGATTGCCCGACACCGCCGCAATCACCGTCTCCACCGCCTCTTCACCAAGTTTTTGCGCGATTTTATGTGTGCCTTGTTTCAGCCTTTTCGCAATATACGAAACCTCAGGGTCAGACTTGCGCCTGTCCACAATAACTTCGTATAGCCGCTCTAATACTTCATTGCTTCTCATGAATTATCTTTCCAAAAACAAATCCCACATGTGGATTTGTTACATCCTTATAGAAATTCCATTCTCTTGCATAGATTTTTTTACTTGCCCGATGCTGAATGTTCCGAAATGGAAAACCGAGGCAGCAAGCACCGCGTCCGCCTTACCTTCCCTCACCGCTTCGGAAAAATGCTCCAGCGTTCCGATGCCGCCAGAGGCAATAACAGGAACGCTAACCGCTTCGGAAACCGCCCGCGTAAGGGGAATATTCACCCCTTGTTTTGTACCGTCCCTGTCCATGCTGGTTAGTAAAATTTCGCCTGCGCCGAGTGCCACCATTTTTTGCGCCCAACCTACTGCGTCAAGCCCTGTAGCATTGCGCCCACCATGGGTAAAAACCTCAAAATTGCCGCCATCTACACGCTTCGCATCAATCGCCACTACAATACACTGCGAGCCGAATTTTGCCGCCGCTTCTGCCACAAATTCTGGGCGTTTTACCGCTTCGGTATTGATAGAAACCTTATCTGCGCCAGCCAATAATAAATTACGAATATCATCAAGCGTTCGTACACCGCCACCAACGGTTAGCGGCATAAAGCAAGCCTCTGCCACCCGCGAAATCATGCCGTATAATATTCCCCGATTGTCACTGCTGGCAGTTATGTCAAGGAAACACAGCTCATCCGCCCCTTGCGCGTCATAAATCTTTGCCTGCTCCACTGGGTCGCCAGCATCGGTTAGCCCGACGAAATTCACGCCTTTGACCACCCGCCCATCTTTGACATCTAAACAAGGTATAATCCGCGTTTTTAGCATTGCTATTTTCAACCTTCTGAATCATCAAATTTATTATTGCTATAAAGCTGGTAGTATTTACCCTTGCTTGCCATAAGCTGTTGGTGGCTACCGCTTTCAATGATGCGCCCTGCCTCTACCACAAAAATAATATCGGCGTTGATAATGGTGCTAAGGCGGTGGGCGATGACAAGGCTGGTGCGTCCTTGCATCAGCTTGGAAAGGGCGGCTTCTATACTGCGCTCAGATTCATTATCCAGCGAGCTAGTCGCCTCATCAAGCAGCAAAATCGGAGCGTTTTTGAGGATGGCGCGGGCGATGGCTATGCGCTGCCGCTGTCCACCCGACAGGCGAACGCCATGCGAACCAATCATCGTGTCATAACCTTCGGGAAGCCCGCGAATAAACTCATCCGCCGCCGCACTGCTCGCCGCCGCGATTATGTCATCCAAACTCGCACCTTCGCGCCCATAAGCGATATTAGCGCGGATGGTATCGTCAAAAAGCATGGATTCTTGCGGCACAAACGCCATCGCATCCCGCAAGCTGTGCATGGTAACGCCGCGAATATCCTGTCCGTCGATGCTGATACTGCCGCCTTGTACATCGTAAAAACGCAGCAGCAAATTCATAAGTGTAGATTTTCCACCACCTGACAGCCCAACCAGTGCGGCTTTTTTTCCAGCGGGAATTTCCAAGCTCACGCCACTAACCGCGCTAGCACCGCCCGAATATTCAAAAAACACCTTGTCAAATTTTATGCTGCCACTTGCCACCGTAAGCGGTTTAGCATCCGCGCTATCCACAATTTTCGGCGGCGTATCCAGAACATTAAACAAGCGGCTGGCGGCGGCAATCCCCTCCTGTAACACACCGTTTAAGCCCGACATGGCGCGAACAGGTTTATACGCCATCAGAAAAGCAGTGATGAACGAGAAAAATGCGCCCGTGGTAATTTCTCCGTCCAAAACTTGGCTTCCACCATACCAAATCACCAGCGCGATGGAAAAACCGCTTAACACCTCCATCAACGGAGTGGAGGCGGACTGCGTGCGCGATGATTTATAATATAAGCGGAATAGATTTTCTATTATGCCGCGTGCACGACCGACCTCAAACCCTTCTCGATTATAGGATTTTACAGTGCGAACACCTTGAAAAATCTCGTCCAGCGCATTGGTGAAATTGCCAAGCTCTTCCTGCGTTTTATCGGATATTTTGCGAAGCCGCTTGCCAAGGCGAATGATCGGGTAAATCGCCGTGGGAAAAGCCGCGAGCGACAGCGCGGCGAGATTCGGGTTTTGATAAATCATAATTCCCAGCAAAAACACCATGGATAGCGACTCCTTGGCAAGAGCCGTCAGCACATTGGAAAAAGCGGTACGGAGTAAATTAATATCGTTGGTAAAGCGCGAAATCAGCCGCCCTGACGATTGTTGGTGAAACAGCCCAATATCACTTTTCATCAGATGCTCAAACAACCGCGCTTGCATATCCGCCACGATGCGCTGCCCAACAAAGCGCATAGAGATTGAATTGCCATAATTCGCCGCCGCACCGATTATCGCCACAATAAACACCGCCAGCGGTATCAACATAAGCATATCGCGGTCTTTTTTGATGAAGATACTATCAAGCGCAGGCTGTATCATCCACGCATTCAGCGCGGTGCAGCTCGCCACCACCACCATACAAAAAATCGCAAAAATCAGCTTGCCGCGATAGCGCAAAACCTGCTCGCGTAGCAACCGCCTTACGATTTCTTTGCCTGTATGGCTTGTGTTATTGATGATGGTCATGTGCCAGCAACCGTCATGTTTTCCACGCGAATGGTGGGGGCGTTGGTGGAATAACGAAACGATAGGTCATTTGCAGGATGCAAGTTTTTGAACATATCGCGCAGATTACCCGCAATGGTGATTTCAGAAACGGGGTAGGCGATTTCGCCATTTTCAATCCAAAAACCCGCCGCCCCTTGGCTGTAATCGCCAGTTACGGTGTTTATGCCCATGCCAAAAGTTTCGGTTAGGTATAGACCGCTTTTTATATCGGACATTAGCTCTTTTGGCGATAATTTACCAGCTTCCATATATGAGTTGCTAGAAGATGGTGATGGCGGCGAAGAAATTCCACGGCTGGCATGCCCCGTGGTTTTAAGCCCCAGCTTGTTTGCCGTGCGAATATCTAGCAACCAAGTTTGTAGAACTCCGTCCATAACCAATGCGGTTTTTTTATTCGCTACCCCCTCCATATCGAAGGGTTTGGAGGCAAAGCCACGCAAAATATGCGGGTCATCAATTATAGAAATTCCACTAGCAAAAACTGCCTTTCCCATTTCGTCTTTTAGGAAACTCGCGCCGCGAGCGATACTGCTTCCAGAAATACTACCCGTAAGGATAGACAACAAACTTTTGCTCACTCTTGGGTCAAACACTACAGGCACGCTACAACTGCTCACCTTGCGCGGATTTAGCCGCTTTATGGCGCGGTTAGCCGCGCTCAAGCCAATTTCTTCTGCGTCCCGCAAATCCGCCATATGCCGCGCCGATGAAAAATCATAATCGCGTTCCATGCTCGTCCCCTCGCCTGCCAAAACCGACGCGGAAACGCTGAAAAAACTACTATCGTACCCCGCAACGAAACCATTGGAGGTCGCAAGGCAAACGCGACTACGGCTATAGCCAGCATCTGCGCCTTCCGAATTGGTGATGCCTTTCACGCTTCGAGCCGTGTCCTCAGCTATTTTGCATTGCTCCAATAGCCAAGTTGGCGTTGGTTCTGCCTCATCCAGTAAATCTAATTCTGGAATGATTTTTGGGAAAATATCTGCGGTTGCCAGCTGGATATCGGTATCGGGCGGTGCAAGACGCGCCATCGCCACAGCCCGTTCGACCATTTCATTAAGTGCCTCCGCACCCATGTCACTACTAGAAACGCTTGCCTGCGAACCACCGACAAAAACCCGAAGTCCTACACTGGAATTTTCTGATCTCTCAATGGCTTCTGGCTTTCCCATACGCTGTGAGATATTAATATCGGTGTTTTCCACCAATACGCCGTCCGCCGCTTGCGCACCCTGCGATTTTGCCAGTTCTAATAGCTTCAAAAGCTTGTCGTTTTGTGATGTCATGTGTTGCTATAGTCAAACTAATTTATTTTTATACAAGGAAGGATAGGCGAAGTGTACGCTTTTGTACATGAGCCGAAGCCTGACGCTGTATAAAAGCAAAGTAGGAAGACTATATTAAAGATGTTTGCATATTAATGCAAGCTGGTGTATAAATTCTCTTCATGAGCGAACAAGCTACCACAGATGATTTTGCTTCTCGACCAAAAATCCATCGTTTGCCATTTATGGAAAATGATGATGGAATTGGCACAGGAAGCTTTTCTTTTATTTTATCCAACAAAAAGATTTTGCTTTTTTCGTCTGTTGGGCTGGCTATTTTAACTTCACTTTTACTCACCTATAATAAATTTTCCGCTGTAGCGACAGAAACTCCCGAAGATAATGACAAACGACTGCTTTCTGTAATATCTTCCGACACCACCACAAAAATGAGCAACCCACAAACAATTTCCATCAAGGAAAAAAACGAATATATCGTTGGGCAAATAGTCAGAATTTCCTATGAGCCAACCTCAAATGTCGAAACCGCAAACGCCGCAAAGACCATCGATAAACCAGCCGACAAAAACACCAACAAAGACCTGCTAACCATCGTTAGCAAGTTAATGCCCGCTGAGGAATCTTTCGGCTTCTAATGCTGCCATGCAGCCTGTCCCTGCTGCGGTTACGGCTTGGCGGAAGATTTTATCCTGAACATCGCCAGCGGCAAAAACCCCAGCGATATTAGTCTTGGTGCTGCCTTTTTCGGTTACGATATAACCGTCACTATCCAAGGTAATAATGCCTTTGAACAGCTCGGTATTCGGAGTATGCCCAATCGCCACGAACGCGCCGTCAGTTTCAACTTCCGAAATCGCACCAGTTTTTAGGTTTTTAAGGCGAACCGCCGTCAGCGAATTAGGGTTTTCCGTTCCCACAAATTCTTCCACCGCGCTATCCCAAATCACCGAAACTTTTGGATGAGCAAACAAGCGTTCCTGACCAATTTTTTCAGCACGCAGACTATCGCGGCGATGGATAAGCGTAACTTTAGAGGCAATACCCGCAAGGTACAAAGCCTCCTCCACCGCGCTATTGCCGCCACCAATCACCACAACGCGCTTGTTTTTATAGAAAAATCCATCGCAGGTCGCGCAAGCAGAAACGCCAAATCCAGAGAATTTTTGCTCGCTAGGAATACCAAGCCACCGCGCACTCGCGCCAGTAGCGATAACCACAGCATCGCTGGTGTAGGTATCGCCAGATTCGCCGACTGAAACAAAAGGTCGTTTTGAAAAATCCACCGACATAATACTGTCGTGAATAATGTTCGTGCCGACATTTGCCGCTTGTTTTTCCATCTGCTCCATGAGCCACGGCCCTTTAACCGCATGCTCAAAACCGGGGAAATTTTCCACATCAGTGGTGATGGTGAGCTGCCCGCCAGCTTGCATCCCATGCACCATGATAGGGTTCAAACTAGCCCGAGCCGCATATATAGCCGCCGTGCAGCCAGCCGCGCCGCTGCCTATGATAAAAACTTTTGTCGTGTGATTTGTCATTTTTTGTTATTTTCCAACCATTCCTTCATCATGTCAATTTCCTGACTTTGGCTGCGGATAATATCATCCAACATTGCCCGCAACTCTGGCGCAGAACCTTCGCGCTTCAACACCCAAGCCATATCAATCGCGCCTTGATGGTGTGGTATCATTCCGCGAGCGAAATCAACATCCGAATTGCCAGAATATTTTATGGTCATGTTTTTATGCATATCCGCCATAATTTTTTCAAACTCAACCGTGGAAGTTGCAGTTTTTGCATTCGCAGACTTATAAGCACTGTCACGACCACGCAACCAGCTTTGCATGAAGGCGATTTCTTCTTCCTGCGCCAAGATAATTCTCTGTGCCAAATCGCGCAAAGCTTCATCTTTTCCGTATTTTAGCTGAATTT
>SXRF01000029.1 GCA_005792635.1 Rickettsiales bacterium | reverse complement strand
GAGTGCAACCTTGCCAATGTTGATGTCGAGGTTTCTAATCCCTTCTCCCTCTCCAAATATTTACCTCTAAACCAAGAATATATGACCAATATCTCCGCAGAAACCCCAGATAAAACCATCTCCGCGGAAAAAACTTTTGGCATAAAATGGGCAACGCCTATCCCAGCGTTTTCAACCAAAACCGAGCATGTTCCTGATATTGATGAGAATTATCATTTTGACCGCGAGGCGACGCGGGCAATTCTCGCTGGTTTTACGCATAACCGCCGTGTACTCGTGCAGGGTTATCATGGAACGGGGAAATCAACGCATATTGAGCAAGTGGCGGCAAGGCTCAACTGGCCTTGCGTCCGCGTGAATTTGGACAGCCATATCAGCCGCACTGATTTAATCGGGCGTGATGTTATAAAGCTGCGCGATGGCAAGCAAATAACCGAGTTTCAGGAAGGAATTCTGCCGTGGTCGCTCACGCGCCCGATGGCTCTGGTTTTTGATGAATATGACGCTGGGCGTCCCGATGTGATGTTTGTTATTCAGCGTGTTTTGGAAGCGCAAGGGCGGCTGACGCTGCTTGACCAAAACCGCGTTCTTACTCCGCACCCATATTTCCGCATTTTTGCGACTGCGAATACCATTGGGCTTGGTGATGCAACGGGCATGTATCACGGTACGCAGCCGATCAACCAAGGGCAGATGGACAGGTGGAATATCGTAGCGAATCTTGGCTATTTGGAAAAAGATGTTGAGCTTAAAATTGTTGCGTCGCGCTTGAAAGATTTGCCAGCAAAACAACGCGAAACCATGAGTGCGCTGTTGCCGTCTATGGTGGCGATGGCGAACCTGACCCGCGCTGGTTTTATGGCTGGCGACCTGTCTACGGTTATGTCGCCGCGTACCGTCATCAACTGGGCGGAAAATATGGCGATTTTTGATGATATACACCTTTCTTTCCGCCTTACTTTCCTCAATAAATGCGACGAAAACGAACGCGGAATAATCGCCGAATATTATCAGCGATGTTTTAACGAGGCTTTGTAGTCGCCATGAAAATGATGCGCGATACCAGCCATATATCATACCGCCCTGACATTGATGGTTTGCGAGCAGTTGCTATTCTTTCTGTCGTTTTGTTCCACGCCTTTCCAGAAATTTTGAAGGGTGGTTTTGTTGGTGTTGATATTTTCTTTGTTATTTCTGGATTTTTGATTTCCAGCATAATTTTTACCGAGCTTAATAACGGAAAATTCAGCTTTGCTAATTTTTATGCGCGGCGCATCAAGCGAATATTTCCCGCCCTTATTGCGATATTCACCGCTAGCATTGTTTTTGGCTGGTTTGGGTTATTTGCACATGAATATCAGCAGCTTGGCAAACATACGGCGATGGGGGCGGGTTTTCTTGCCAATTTTCAGCTATATCGTGAGGCTGGATATTTCGATACGGCGTCAGAGTTAAAGCCGCTATTGCATCTTTGGTCGCTGGGTATTGAAGAGCAATTTTATATGGCGTGGCCGCTAATTTTATTTGCTGCCTATAAGCTGCGGGTGAAGGCTATATGGTTGGTGTTGTTGATTGCTATTCCCTCCTTGGGGCTTAGTATTTATGCTTCTGCTGGTCATAAAATGTTTTCTTTTTACCTTCCGCCAACGCGCTTTTGGGAGCTGCTGGTTGGCAGCGGTCTTGCTTATATTTCCTTTTACAAAAACAATCAAAAATCCGCAGAAAATTCTCAGCTATCGGCTAATTTGCAAGCGTGGTTTGGTGTTGCGCTGATAGCTGCTGGTGTTTTTCTGCTTGATAGGTGGGTTGCATTTCCTAGCAGTTGGGCGATGCTTCCAACTTTTGGCGCGTTTTTTATCATTTCTGCGGGGAAAAAAGCATGGTTTAACCATCATATACTTTCTAGCCGCGTCATGATTTTTATCGGTATCATAAGCTATCCGCTATATCTCTGGCATTGGCCGCTCCTTACTTTTGCGCGGATTATGGAGGGCGGAACAGCTTCGGACGCTATTTGTGTGGCGGCAATAATAGTTAGTTTTGTGCTGGCTTATCTCACCTATATTTTGATTGAAAATCCTATCCGCCACCTAAAATATGCAACGGCTTATCTCTGTGTGGCGATGCTGTTGATTGCATCGATTGGAGCGTATATTGCCAATAAAGATGGTTTCATTTCGCGCTTTCCTGAATTTGAAAAATATCGTTTGCAAACCATCCGCACGCCAGCTTCTGACGCGGATTGTGAGGCGATTTTTACGCAAAAAGGCGAAGAAAAACTGTTCAAATATTGCCGATTTACTGGCAATAAACACAAGGAAACAGTTGCAATTATTGGTGATTCTCATGCTCATGTTGTTTTTCAAGGGCTTGCGGAGTTGATGGCGGCAGAGCATAAAAATGTTTTGCTGCTTGCCAATACCAGCTGTCCAACTTTGATGGGCGCGATTGCGGGCGACAGCGCGGAAGACCTGCGAACTTGCAATAGTAAAATCGAGCAAATTATAAAAACTGTGGCAGAGCGCGAAGATGTAAAAACTGTGCTTATTGTTACCAGAGGTGCGAGCTATATATCTGGAAATGGCTTTGGTGTGGCAGAGCGCGATTTGAGGAACAGACCTATATTATCGATTGAGCAAAATAACGAAACACCAGCGCAAATATTCAGGCATGGGCTGGAAAAAACCAGCCAATCTCTAACTGCCTCTGGTAAAAAATTATTCTATATGATTGAAAATCCTGAGCTTGGGGTGGATGCTTTTAATTGCGTTGGGCGACCAGTATATTTGACAAAACAATATGACTGCGTGATAGAAAAAGCAACGGTTCTCGCAAGGCAAGATGAATATCGTGAGGTAATAAAAAACATCCCCAATCTTACTTTAATCGATGTAGTACCAGCTTTTTGCCCTGATGAGCATTGTAAAGTTATGGAAAACGGAACGCTGTTATACTCTGATGACGACCATTTAAGCGTTGAAGGTTCTAGGTTTTTGGCGAATAAAGTTTTGAAAAAATATTTGTTGGCGGCGGATAAGAAACCGCGCAAAAAATCACTTAATATGCAAAACGCAAATTAGCGTGAACAGCCGCCGTGCGGTTGGAAAGTCGACCAAAATTCTATCGTGCAGGATTTCCTGTAGTTTTTCCGACCCTTCATTATGCACTCCGCGCCTGCCCATATCAATGGCTTCTAGCTTGCTATGGTTTTGCGCTGCGATGGCGGCTTGGTAGCTCTCAAAAATCATGAAATAATCGCGGATAATACCGCGCAGCGGCGCGACAGAAAGGATTACTTTTGAGTGTTTTTCTTCGATTGGGGAATAGACATCGAGAATTAATTTTCCGTCCTCAATTCCCAGCATAATATTATACGGACCACTTTGCATACAGCGAGGCTCAAAGCAGTTTTCGTCTAGCAAATCGGCAATCGCCTGAGCGCGTTCATGCTCCGCCTCTGCCGACCGCTTTTTCATGCTTCGTTCGTCTAGCGATATATTGGCGATTTTTTCGCTCATGAGCGAACCGCCAGCGAGAGCAAATGTGCTTCTAGCCCCTCGGTTTTGGCGAGGATTTGCGCTGGCTCGCTGAGTTCGGCGAGGGAATTTGCGCAGCAGCCGATAATGGAGCTGCGTTTCAGGAAGTCAAACACGGAAAGACCCGAGGAAAACCGCGCCGTGCGCGAGGTGGGCAGCACATGCGACGGCCCAGCGATATAATCACCCACCGCTTCAGGCGTATAGCGACCGAGGAAAACCGCGCCAGCATGGCGAATAAGCGGCAATAATTCATCAGGTTTTTCCACCGCTAGCTCCAAATGTTCTGGCGCGATTTGGTTGGATAATTCGCAGGTCTGCGCCCAGTCTTTGGTGATTATCACCGCGCCAAAATCCGCCCATGATTTTGCGGCAATTTCGCGCCTTGGTAGCGTTTGCAAAATCCGTTCCACTTCCGAAATAACTTTATCGGCAAATCCTGCTTCAGTGGTGATTAAAATTGACTGTGCCAGTGCGTCATGCTCGGCTTGCGACAGTAAATCAGCGGCTATCCATGTTGGGTTGTTTTCCGCGTCAGCAATAACCAAAATTTCCGAAGGCCCAGCAATCATATCAATGCCAACACGCCCGAAAACTTGGCGTTTTGCCTCGGCGACGAAGGCATTTCCCGGCCCAACTATTTTATCGACTGGCGCAATGGTTTTCGTGCCATAAGCCAGCGCGGCTACGGCCTGCGCCCCGC
This sequence comes from Rickettsiales bacterium, assembly GCA_005792635.1. Taxonomy (GTDB): domain Bacteria; phylum Pseudomonadota; class Alphaproteobacteria; order Rickettsiales; family SXRF01; genus SXRF01. The sequence continues at coordinate 24,724 of SXRF01000029.1, read as the reverse complement.
CAACTTTATAGATTTCATCAATGCCTGCAACATGCGCGGCGACCAGCAGGGCAGGGTGGAGCTGCCCATTTGGCGAGGGAACAACCATAACTAGCCTTTTCACGCCAGCGACCTTAGCTGGTACAGCGTTCATGAGGACGGAGCTTGGGTAAAACGCCGTCCCCCCCGGAACATATAGCCCAACTGCGTCAATCGCCGTCCATCTATGCCCGAGGCGTGTTCCGCCCGCGTCAGTGTAATCCAAGTCCGCTGGCAGTTGGCGGCGGCTATAGTCTGCTATGCGCTCCGCGGCAATTTGCAAAGCTGAAAGCAGTTCAGGGTCGCAAGTCTTAACGGCACTTGCAATTTCCGCTTTGCTCACCACAATATTTTCCGCGGTTGCTGCGAATTTATCAAATTTTTCAGTGTAGGAGAGGAGAGCGGCATCGCCATTTTTTCGCACATCAGCAATTATCTCCGCCACCACTCCAGATACTTCCGCCTCGCCCGCATCACGCATGGAAAGCAATGCGGCGAATTTTTCTGTAAAATTTGCTTCTAATGTGGAAAGCTTCACTGGCATATAAGATCACACTCTATCATATTTATAAATCTTTCAAATCCACATAAATTATGCAGACTTCTAAAAACTGGTTTTTCGTCATTGCGAGGAGGCGTAGCCGACGCGGCAATCCAGCTTGTTGATGGTTTCTGGATTGCTTCAGCTTCGCTTCGCAATGACAAGACTTTAGAATATATTTTGACAAAATTAAATTCTTCTTCCTTTGTTAAACTGTGTTTCTGTTACATCTAAAGCCACATCTCTTCCAAAAACTTGCGGAATTCCACTTTGTGTCATATTGCTCAAAAATTCCAAAAATTCTTTTTCATCAAAATCACGCCAAATTTCAGTCATCCCGTTTTCAAGTCTCGTTTTGTTTGCATAAGGAAAAAATACTATTTGACCAGCACTATTAGCTATTTCAGGGTCTCCAGCAGGAAAAATAGCTCCTGCACGGGATTTCCCCCCCCCCAGAGGAGCGTAATACCAAACGCCTTTTTTAAGTTGAGTAATTTCTGATTGTAAAAGTCCTAGCATATAAACTCCTTGTCTTGTTTTGTAGGTTATTAATCGGCACAAATTGCCTCGCGGAAGCGGTTTATTAGGTCGCGGATTTCAGCATTTCGTGTTTTGAAAGCTGTGCGGTTGACAATCAGCCGCGAGGAAATTTTGGCGATAACCTCAACTTCTTTTAAGCCATTTGCGGCAAGCGTCCGCCCAGAGCTAACCAGATCCACAATGCGCGGCGCAAGCCCGAGTTTCGGCGCGAGTTCCATCGCCCCGCTGAGTTTGATACACTCGGCTTGGATGCCAAGGCTGGCAAAATGGCGGCGGGTCATATTCGGATATTTCGTGGCGATTTTTATATGGCTAAGGCGGCTAATATCCTCAGTCTTTGCGGTTTCTTCAAGTTCGGCGACGCTAAGGCGGCAATGCCCAATGTCCAAATCCAGCGGTGTGTATAGCTCGGAATAATCAAATTCCATAAGTACATCGCTGCCCGCCACGCCAATATGCGCCGCGCCGAATGCGACAAATGTCGGCACATCAAAGCTGCGGACGCGAATTAGTGAAATGTTGGAATCCTTGCAGGCAAACTGAAGCTGGCGTTCCGCATCATCAAAAAATGCTTGCTCGGGGAAAATACCCATCCGCGCCAGCATCGGCACTACTTCTTCCTGAATTCGCCCCTTAGGGATAGCGATTATTATTGGCTTACTCATGCAAAAATCTTTCTGTACTTAAGGAACTGGCAACTATATATTAACTGGCAAAAATCGCAAGCAACAAGTACGAAGTTTATATGAATATAAAAAATGCCAAATATAAAAATCATGATGATATAGCCAATGGCAAGGCGGTTCTGGCGCGTGAAATTGAGGGTTTGCAAGCCTTGTCAGCCGCGCTTGGCAAGAGTTTTGAGGGGGCGGTTGCTGCCCTTGCGGCGATAAAAGGGCGGGTGATTGTAACTGGTATGGGCAAAAGCGGGCATGTGGCGCGGAAAATCGCCGCCACCATGGCTTCCACGGGGACGCCAGCCTATTTTGTGCATCCAGCAGAGGCAAGCCACGGCGATTTGGGCATGATAACCGCGCAGGACGCGGTGCTTGCCCTTTCCAACTCGGGCGAAACGGCGGAACTGGTTGATATAATTGCATATTGTAAAAGGTTTTCCATTCCGCTGATTGGTGTGGTGCGTCGCCAGACCTCTATGTTGGTGGAAGCGGCGGATATTGCGCTGGTGTTGCCTGAAATCCCTGAGGCTTGCGTGACGGGTGCGCCGACGACATCCACCACCATGATGATGGCTCTTGGTGATGCGATTGCGGTTGCACTGGTGGAGCGGCGCGGCTTTGGTAAGCAAGATTTTTCGGTGTTTCACCCTGGTGGGAAGCTGGGTAAAGCCTTTATCCGCGCTAGCGATTTAATGCACGGGGCGGGCGAGTTGCCGCTGGTACGCGCTGGCGACAAAATGCAGGATGTTCTGCTGACCATGACCTCAAAACGCTTTGGCTGCGCTGGTGTTGTTGGGGTGGGTGGCGAATTACAGGGGATTATAACCGACGGCGATTTACGCCGCCACATGAGCGCGGATTTATTGGAAAAAACGGCTGGCGAAATTATGAAAAAAGACCCGCTGACCATCCGCCCGAACGCGCTGGCCGCGGAGGCTCTGGCGATTATGAATGAACGCGCAATCACCAGCTTGTTCGTGACCGACGGCGAAAAACCAGTCGGAATAATTCATATTCACGATTGCTTAAGGGCTGGGGTGGCTTGATGTCCATTAAACGCTACACTCATTTTGTTCGCTTTGGCAAAAGTTTTTTGTGGTTGTTGGTGTTTGCGGTTATTGGTTTGGTGGTGTGGATTGGCTCTAACAACACGGCGGATAATGGCGGGCGGATGGTGTTCACCAGCGTACCGAAGAGTGAAGATTTAGAAAATATCATGGTGAAACCGCGCTATCTTGGCGTTGATGTGCATAACCGCCCTTATACAGTGACGGCGGATAGCGGTTTGCAAAAGGACAAAGATATTGTCGAGCTGCAAAAAATAACTGCTGAGATGACGGGTGATAATAACGCGTGGATGGCTCTTAACTCTGGTTCTGGGGTGCTTAATATCACGACCAAGCAATTGGAGCTGATGGGCGGTGTGGAGGTTTTTTACGAAGGCGGCTATGAATTCCGCACTGACCACGCCCATGTCGATATTAACAAAGGCTCGGCGCAGGGTGACAGCCCAGTGGAAGGGCAAGGGCCAACAGGCACAATAACCGCCAAAAGTTTTTCTATATTAGAGAAGGGAAATATCATCCGCTTTAACGGTTTAGTAAGGATGTTGCTGTACCAATAATCAGTTAGTATGAGTACAAGAAGCTACAAATAAAATTTTTCAAGTAGGAAAATGGAGTAAATATCATGAATGATAAGTCAAATAAAACAGCTGCCATCGGTTATATTAGCATTGCTATGGTTGGCGGGGTGCTTGCTTTTCTGGTTAATATGAAAAGCGAGGCGGATTATTCAGCCGCTCTGGAAAATTATAAAAATGTTTCGCAAATAGAGGCGCAACAAGCCGCGAAAAACATGAGCTACTCGCTAAAGCAGCTATATCAGGGGATTCGCACCATTAGCTTCCTGCCTAGCGTAAAAAATATTGACCGTTATGGAAAAAATTTGGATGGCAATGCTCACGCTGCGATTGAGCAGATTTATCATAATATGGTGAGCAATGTTGCGGTTTCAGAAATTTATATTGTGCCTGTGGATCTTGAGCCAGAGCAGATTGACAAGGTGACTGGCGGCTTGCAAGAGCCAATTTTGATGTATGATGGCAAGGTTGCCGATCCGAACGAAAAAGAAGAAGAAAAACCGCCGATAACTACGGTTGAGCAGGCAAAACATGTTGATGAGGTGGAGATTTACGAATATCAACTGCTCAAAGAACACATGACCTATCTGAAGCAGAATTACCCGAACAACAAGAATATGGATGCGCTTAATATCCCGTTTATCAGCGGTAATGCCGTTCTTACTTGCGATAATGACGATTATGAAAAAACTCACAAGGATGATGATCGCACTGGTGCGGTGATGTCCGTGCCGTTTTACGCGTCAAATGGTGAATTAAAAGGGGTGATTACAGCGGTAATTCGCAATAATACGCTGCAAGAAATGTTGCCGAGCGTTGACGCAGCTCTTGTTAATCAAACATACGATTATGTGGTGATGGCGAAAGAAGTTGGTGAGCAACAAAAATCAGCGCAGTGGGTGGCGCAAAATAAGCCAAACCCTGATCTGATTTTTTCCGCAGTTGTACCAGTTGAAACCACTGACCCACGCAGTAAATGGTCGCTTTGGGTTGGCTATCCTGATACGAAATTCACGCAGAGTGGGGATGCACTTGCCGTTCGCAATTTCAAATTTGCTGGGTTTGGCTTTGCCGCCTTGGTTACGATACTTGGCAGCGTGGTGTGGGCAGTGATGCAGCGCAGCGCGAATATGGTTCGCCGCAAAATTGCAGAGTTGGAGGATGATGTAAGCCAGCGCACCGCGCAGATGGAGCTGTTGAATGCGCAGCAAGCAAAACAAAAAGAAATCGCCGAAGCTGAAAAGCGCGAAGCAATGCAGGAAATGGCGGAAAATTTTGAATTTTCGGTGAAAGGTGTGGTGTCGCAGCTTTCTAGCTCGGCGGTGCAGATGAAGGCGGGTGCAGAAAATATGACGCATATTGCCAATGACACTAAGGCTCGTTCTAACTCGGTGGCGAGTGCGGCGACGGAAGCAGCGCATACCTCTTCGCAAGTGGCGGCAGCGGCTGAGGAACTTACCGCATCCATCAAGGAAATCAGCGAGCAAACGCAAAAGTCCAACCAAATAGCCAGCCAAGCTTCAAGCACAGCAAAAGACGCGCAGCATATTATTGAGTCACTTGCCGAAAAATCAGCAAAAGTTAGCCAAATTATTGAGGTGATTACGGGTATTGCTGGGCAGATTAACCTTCTCGCGCTTAACGCTACGATTGAATCAGCGCGGGCTGGTGAGGCTGGTAAGGGCTTTGCGGTGGTGGCGAGCGAGGTTAAAAATCTAGCAAACCAAGTGGCAAAAGCGACAGAGGAAATCACATCGCAAATTGGTGAAATGGAAGCAGCAACTGGGACTTCAGTTGCGTCGGTAACAAAAATTATGGGCATCATTAGCCAAGTTTCCGAAAGCACCACCGCCGTTGCCGCCGCGGTTGAAGAGCAGTCGGCGGTGACTAATGAAATTGCTCGCAATATCATTCGCACCTCAACCGTGACGCAGGAAATATCGCACAATATAACCTCGGTGCAGGAAGGTGCGGATAAAACTGGCGACACCGCGCAACAAGTGCTAGCATCGGCAATTAATCTGGGTTCGCAATCCGATATGTTAAAACAAAAAGTTGATGAATTTTTGAATAGTGTTAGGAATGGGTGATATGAAGTTTGTTTCTGTGTTGTTCATGGCATTTTTTGCCACTTCGTCTTTGTCTTACGCGGCGGAGTCTCCGCTCGGTGGTAAATATAAATCCAAAGGGCCGATTGAAATAAACGCGGATGCGCTGGAAGTCTTACAGGCGGAACACAAGGCTATTTTTACTGGGCGCGTAGTCGCGGTGCAGGGGGATGTGAAGCTAACCTCCGAGAAGATGACGGTGTTTTATAAGGGCAATCCTGCTGGTGGGGCGGATAAAGCGGATAAAAAAGAGGCGAAGCCAGCCGCCGCAACGGAGAAAAACTCCATAGAAAAAATTATTGTGGAAAAAAATGTGTTTCTTTCCACGCCAGAGGAAACGGCAAGCGGCGATAATGGTATATATGATGTGGAGCATCACAAGATTTTCTTAAATGATAATGTGGTGCTGACCAAGGACAAAAATGTGCTGAAAGGTGAGCATTTGGTTTATGATTTTGAAACTGGCAAAAGCTCTATGAACGCACCAAATGGAACGATAGCTGAGGGGGCGGGCAATAAAAAAACGCGGGTAAAAGCCTTATTTGTACCAAGTGGGGATGAAAAGCTTCCATTTAAGAAATAAAAATGCTAAGTTCTACTCATAATTTGAGGATGCGCCTATGTCATTAAACAAAAACGATAACAAGCCCCAGCTAGTCGCTACACATGGCGGCTTGGTGGTTGAGCATATCGCTAAACGCTATGGCGGTAGACCTGTGGTGCGGGATGTCAGCTTGCGCTTGCAACGCGGCGAGGCGGTTGGGCTGCTTGGGCCAAATGGCGCGGGAAAGACCACTTGTTTTTATATGATTACAGGGCTTATCCGCCCAGATGTCGGCAAAATTTCGCTGGATGGTGAGGATATAACCCACTTGCCGATGTATCGCCGCGCTCGCCAAGGGATTGGCTATTTGCCGCAAGAAGCCTCAATTTTTCGTGGGCTTACTGTTGAGCAGAATATTCTTTCAGTGTTGGAGCTGCACGAAAAAAATCTTGATTCGCGCCATGCCCAGCTTGATGAGTTGCTCGCTGAATTTTCCATCACCCATTTGCGCCTCGCACAGGGCATCACCCTTTCAGGTGGTGAACGCAGGCGGGTGGAAATTGCTCGCGCTCTTGCTAGCCGCCCGTCGTTTGTGTTGCTGGATGAGCCGTTGGCGGGCATTGATCCGATTGCCGTTGACGAGGTTCGCGGGCTGGTGAAACACCTTAAAAAACGCGGTATTGGCGTGCTTATAACGGATCACAATGTGCGCGAAACTCTGGACATCATTGACCGCGCTTATATCATGCATGATGGCACAGTGCTGATGGAGGGAACTCCGTCCGAGATTGTGAACAACGCCGATGTTCGCCGTGTGTATCTGGGCGAGCGATTTAGTTTGTAAAGAATGCCTCGTGCGACTTTTTTTTGTAAGCCGCTGACTTTTTGTGCTGTCATACCAGCGAAGGCTGGTATCCATGCCAAAAAATGAACTATATAGCTAGCGGTTTGGCATGGATTCCGCCCTGCGGCGGAATGACGGAGAAAAAGTCTTACAACTCGCTTATAAAGAAGTCTATTTACTGCGCCGAGTGGTTTTCGGGCAGAGATATTTAGCCAAAATATATTGTTTTAGCCTGTGCAAATATTCATCGCAGACACCAGCGGTGAAGTAGCGCAGTAATATATAGCGTTCTGCGTCGATAATTTCCTGAAAAAACCGCCTTTCGCGGCGCGATGACAGTAAAACCCCAGAAAGTCTATTATCTTCAATGGCTTGACTTTTTAGGGCGCGAATGGTGGCAAGGGAGTGTAGGGGGGAGCAAAAGGCGAGCAGGTCATCATTATCGTTTGACGCTGCTGGAAGGAACACAAAATTGTGACACCGCCCTATATATTGCATATAAGCCATATACACTAAACTATATATAGCGTCAACGCTTATTTTAGAGTGTTTTTTTATGTATATATGCAACCATTTACCTTTTGTGGATAGGCTGCCTAACCGACGGAAAAAACGCAAAAAATGGCTTATTTTGCAAAATATTAATAAGCCATTGAATATAATCAATAAAAAATATTTTATTCATTCTTTCTTAAAACACTGGATTTTGTAATCATTCCGTGTCAGGATTGATCTATGTAAGGCGCAGTGAACCTTAATTACAGAATAATTTATAAGCTGATTTTTAGATGTTTTTTTGCTGATATTTTTTGGAGAGTTTTACGATGAAGTCCGTGCAGATAATGAGTGATAAAATTTATAATCCACTCGACATCGCCGAGTTGGTGATTATGGATCGTGATTGGGTTTTTGATCGTCCTGATGACGGCGAACTCGTCGCCGAAGTTGCGGGCGTGTGGTGCAATTATCATGTGTGGTTCACATGGCAAGAGGACTCTGGCGGGCTTACGCTTTCTTGCTCGCTGGATAATAAAGTTGCGAAACCGTCGCTACCAAGAATCTATTCTCTGCTCGCGCTGGTGAATGAAAAAATCTGGCTGGGGAATTTCAATCTCTGCACCGAGGATAACTCCATCGTGTTTCGCCATTCGTTGTTGCTGCGCGATGGTGCTGGCACAACGGCGGAACATTTACGCGAATTGCTCGACATCGCCATCAGCGAATGCGAACGCTTTTATCCCGCCTTCCAATCCGTCGTTTGGGGCGGCAAAACTCCCGCCGAAGCTATCGAACTCGCATTGTTTGAAACCATCGGTGAAGCGTGATGGGCGAGGCGTAAGTTTATGGCTAAATACGAAAGAAAATGGGCAGAAGGTGAGTTTGAAAAGAAAAAAGATAATGCGCCAAATAATGTTCCTGTACTAAACGCAGTTTGGGAAGATTTTATAGAAAAAGTAGGATATTTGGAAGGGGCATTTTATATGTGTCGTGCTTGCCATCCAAGTAAAAATGAAGATGTTAAAAACGCATATATTAATATGGAAATTGCACTTGATAACGCAGGGCATCTCATTGCAACACAAACAAAGGAAACCAGTGAAGTCAAGCAATGTTGTGAGAATGTAGTTAGCTCTGTGAAGGAATTCATTGAGATTGTGATAATACAAAATAAACTAAATCTATCTGAAGTATCTGGTTTTGGCTCTCATGATAACAGCCAAATAGATTTGTTAGAAGAGGCTTTGCGTCGTATTTTAACTCGTTTTTCTGCGATTGCAAATAATATGACCCCGACAAGCTATTCGTGTAATCGCTGATTTCTGGTTGCAATATTGCTCGAGCTGTGCATTATATGTGGTGTGAAAATTACAGCGGGTGCTAGCAGTGCAGAAACTTATAACTGAACAATCTGAAATACAAAAAATAATGGTGGATGCACCTATTATTAGTCGTCGGCAGTTTCTTGGTGGAGTGGCTGGGCTTGTTGGTGCGGCGGCGGTTTCCTCGCCCGCGCTTGCCTCTATTTCCAAAAAACCTGTTTCGTTCAAAGCCAAGCCTGCTCGGTTTCTTGCCTTTGACAATTTGCATACGGGCGAACAGATAAAAATCACCTATTGGGAAAAGGGCGGCTATATAAAAGGCGCACTTAAAGAAATAAATCATATACTCCGCGACCACCGCAATAATGCAGTGCATAGGATTGACACCGCCCTGCTTGACCAGCTTTTTGTGCTTCGTAACAAGCTTAATGCTCGCAAGCCGTTTCAGGTGATTTCTGGCTATCGCTCGCCAGCTTCCAACGCGATGTTGCGCTCAAATTCCGACGGTGTTGCGAAAAAAAGTATGCATTTAGAAGGTCGCGCTATTGATATTCGCATTGAAAATATCGATTTGAGCAACATCCACCACGCCGCACTCGCCATGAAAGCTGGCGGCGTTGGCTATTATCCATCTTCCGAATTTGTGCATATAGACACGGGCAAAGTCCGTCATTGGGGCTAGAGCATTTTCCATTTAGCCCTGTACAGCGTCAGGCTTCGGCTCATGTACAAAAAGCGTAAACTTCGCCTTGCCTTCCTTGTACAGAACTAAAGCGAAAACGCTCTAGCTCTGCACCTTCCTTGATGACAGACTCAAAAACCACTTAAACATTATCGGCAGTGTTGCCCATGCTGCTTCGCTGACGGCGACGAATAATATAACGCTTTGCGGAAAATGTAGCAGAGCGATGCTCACACCGAGTGCTACATTGTTAAAGCCTGAGCAGGTGGCGAAGCTGACGCGGATTTCTTTTGCTTGACCAGCGGAAAAAATCCACCCGAAAAGCAGAAAAATAGCGTAACAGGCAAAGGTGAGAAGTAACGGTTCGGCAAGGGCGGAAACATCCGAAAGAATAAAATCCCGCTGTTTGGCAATCACCAGCGCGATGACAAACGCCACCAACACGATGGAAATAATTTTCACATTGTCATACATCGCGTCGCCCCAGCGTTTATGTCGGTTGGTGAGGAAATACAAAACCATCGGTGTGAATACGCAAAATGCCAGAGTGCGAAATAGTGGCAGTGGGCTTGGGGTTATCGATGCATCACCAAGCAATTGACATTGGATGGGAATAAGAAATGGCGCGAGCAAGGTGCTGACAATTACGATGGCAAAAGCTGGTGGCACATGCCCGCCAAACATATTGGCAAAGGCTGGGCTGGAAACAGCGGTTGGCACGAGTGCTAGCAAAAAAACACCCGCCGCATAAGTTGGCACAAAATAATTAGCAATAACCAGCAGCAATATCGGCAAGGCAATATAGCGCATAATATAGAAAAATGCTATATTACCCCAGCGAATTTCCGCAAAGCCGCCATCGCGCAGTTTGAAGCATGAGGCATAAGTTAGCATGGCGAGTGCCACCGAAGCCGAAGCATCAGGGACGCTGGAAAGCGCGGGCATGAGCAGCCCAACCACGCAGGAAACGAGCAATACAAAGCCAAAATGTGTTTCAATAAAGTGACGCATATTGGGTTATATAATGAAGATACTAGTTCCTGTCACTTGTTATTCATAGCAAATGGTTGTATGAAGGCTCTATGAAAATTCACCCAACCATATTAGCAATTGATAGCACTTCTGGCGCGTGCAGCGTTGCTGTGTGGCGTGATGGCGCGGTGGCGGCGTATCGTGAGGAGCTGACGACCAGTGCGCAGGCGAAATTACTAATTCCGATGATTGAGGAGGTGCTGGCGGATAGCGGCGTTGGTTACGCGGGGCTTTCGGCGGTGGCGGTGACCATCGGGCCGGGTAGTTTTACAGGGATTCGCATAGGGCTGGCGACTGCGCGGGGCGTTGGTTTTGCGGCAAAAATTCCCGTTCTTGGTTTTAATGCTCTGGAGATTTTGGCGTTTGGAGAAGGAAAAACCTCAAAAAACCAACAGCTAACCGCGGTTATGAATGCGGGGAAGGGCGAGCTGGTTTATCAGGATTTTGACAGCGATTTCTTGCCAATTTGTGAGCCAACACTAATAAAATCGGGTGAGCAGAAAAAATTCACCCACCCACGAGCCGACCATCTGGCGCAGTATGCGGCGTTATACCCAGACCGCTGCGTCGCTCCGCTACCATTTTATATCCGCCCGCCAGATGCGAAATTGCCTAGCTAGCCGTGGCGTATTTTCATAAATAGAATTGCACCTGCTAGCACGAGTGTAATTCCATTGGCAAGTATAAGCGATATGCTTTCAATCATAAAGCCATATACCAGCCACAGCGCGATTCCGCTGGTTATCATGCTATACATGCCAAGGGAGAGGCTTTTGGTGTTTTTTTCGCGGAAAACTTTGACGGTTTGCGGAATATAGGCGGCGGTGGTGAATATGGCGGCGATTGTGCCGATAATTTCGGGGTTCATTTGCGTTCCTGCGTTAGTGCGGATTAAAAACTACAAGGCACAATAAACAGTTTTGCACGGAATAATAGATTTTTTTCTGTTATTATCGATTATGCGTGGTACAGTTTTTGCGTATCATAATGTTGTATGTGCGGTTATTATTATGGTGGAGGTTTTCCTTGCGTAAAATACTAATGATATTCGTTTTGTTGTCTGTTTGTGCGTGTGACCATTACGAGCAAGACCAAAAGGCTGTGGTGGAGCAGGCGAAAATAGACGCTAAAACTGTGCAGGGAAATGTTACGCACAACACTATGCGCGTGGCGGATACCGTTCGTGACAATGTGAAGCGCACTGGCGAAAAAATCCGCGAGTGGTGGTTGACACCGCTGCCTAGTAATGCAAAACAGCCGATGCCAACCAGATATTGTTACAAAGTTCTTCAGGATATTTTATGCTATCGCCAGCAAATGGCTGGTTGGGAAAATAAACTTGTTGGCTATCAGGGGGCGAATGCTGATCCAGCAACGCCTGCGAAGATGAAGCCGCTGGCTCTTCGTTCAGACGATAAAAATGCGTTACCCGATAAACGGGCGGAAAATTTGAAGCCTGTGTTTGTTGGGGCGGCGACTGACCCTAAGGAAACTAAAGACGAAAATGCAAGTAAAACTGCGGATGTGAATATTGACGCAACGCATGAAAACTTGCCAGAATCCCCGCTTTCTCCGCAGTTATAGCCGCCATGCCGAAACATATTGAGCAGCAGTTTTCGCCCTATTCGCCGCAGCAATTATTCGATTTGGTGGCGGATGTAGAAAAATATCCGCAGTTTCTTCCATGGTGTCGCGCGGCGCGAATAATCAAGCGCGAGGAAGGGGAGTTCTTGGCAGAGCTGGTGATTTCGTTTGCCAATCTCTCCGAAAGCTATAGTTCACGGGTTGTATTAACGCCGCCAAAGGAAGGCGAGAGAGGAGAAATCTCAGTGGTTATGGTGAAAGGGCCATTCGAACATCTCACCAATAGTTGGAAATTCACCAATGCGGATGATGGTGTTACTCAAATAGATTTTATGCTGGATTTCAAGTTTCGCTCGCGGATTTTGGAAAAAATTATGGGTTCGCTATTTTCCAAAGCCACAGCGAAAATGGTCACCGCCTTCAAGCATCGGGCAGACGCACTCTACGGAAAGAGATAACCACCAGATTTCTACGCCGCTCTAATTTGTGCGATGAAAGAATCCACCTGAACATTCAGCTTTTCCGCCTGCTGTGAAAGCTCCATTGATGCCGACAACATTTGTTCCGCAGCATCACCAGCCTGCGCTGAAGACTTGCTAACATTATCAAGATTATTGCTGACAACTTGCGAGCCTTGCGCCGCAGTTTGCATATTCTGCGCGATTTCGTTGGTGGTTGCCGATTGCTCTTCCACCGCCGAAGCAACAGTGGTGGTGGCACTAGAAATATTACCAACCGAGGCTTTTATTTCTTCCAAAGCCTTGGTAATCGCGGCTGAGGCACTACGCATTTCTTCAATAACTTCCTGCGTTTCATTGATGGCTTTATCGGTTTGCCCTGCAAGATTTTTAACCTCGCTGGCAACCACCGCAAAGCCTTTACCCGCTTCGCCAGCCCGAGACGCCTCAATCGTGGAGTTGAGTGCGAGCAAATTAATTTGCGCTGCTATTCCAGAAATCATACCCATCACTTCCTCAACCCGCCCCGATGCAGCACTTAGTGCCGTAGCCAATTTATCAGCATGTTCGGTTTTTTCAGTTGATTGATAGACTAGCGAATTAGTTTTCTGAATCTGCCCAGATATTTCGCGCACTGCCGCTGATAATTCTTCCGCCGCTGAAGCTACCGATTGAATATTTGCATTGGTGTTATTTGCGGCACTGGTCGCATCTCCCGCCAAACGCGCACTATCCGACACCGTAGCCGACATATTACGCGCCGTTTGCGAAAGCTCGGTTGCAGCCGCCGCAACGCCACTAACAATAGTTTTTACGCTGGTTTCAAAATTATTAGCCATTTTTTGCATAAGTTCATGCTTGTCATGCTCCGCTTTTTTCTGCTGTTCTTCCTGTGCTATTTTTAGCGCAGCAGTTTCTTTCATATTGGTTTTGAAAACAAGTACGGTTCTTGCCATATTGCCAATTTCATCATGATTTTCAGTTGCTGGTATTTCAGCATCAACATCACCCTCCGCAAGGTTTTTCATCGCAGCGGTTAAGCGAGTTATTGGCTTGGTTATTCCGCCAGAAATCACAAAGAACATTGCAAAAGCAAACAGCAGAGAAACAGCGCATATTTCAAGCGTCACCATCCTGCCTTGTTTTAGATTATCAATACGGATTTCCAAAAGTTTTTTCAGTTCATCCAGCGCCACTTGCCCAAGCTCTGCTGCTCCATCATGCAAGCCATCAGCAATTTCTATGAATTTAGCCCCTTCTATTTTCTCGCCATTTAACAAATCTTCCATGATTTTTGAAAGATTTTGTGTTTCGTCGCTATATTTCTTTAGTGCTGGTTCAAGGGCTGATTTTAGCGATGGGCTGACACCATTGAAATTAGCGTCTTCGCGTAGTGCTGTGCCTATATCGTCATTGGTTTTTGCCAGCAAAACATCACCTATCATCTGCAAATCTTTAGTGAATTTTGCTTTATCAGATGCAGGATATACATTTCCATTCTCATTCAGTGCTTGAAAGGTGGTAGCTTTAACTTGCGCGAGCTTAGAAAGCATGGATGGAAACGAAGCAAGTGAAGCATCCACCAGATAATAGCTGTCCAAATCAGGGTCTAAAATCATACCAGAAGAGTCGCCAAGCTGTTTTATGGATAGTGAAAGCGCGGATAGAAGCGAATCATAATTTTCGCTGCTATATGCTTTAGCTGATTTTATATCTTCCCATTTTTTTAAGTGGTCAGAAAATTTTATTCCAGCATTCCCATGTTTAGCCATGCCTTCATCGGTAAAATCCAAATCCGCACCAACCTGCTTGTCTATTTCCGCAAGCTCTGCAAACACCTTGTCAATGGTTTGCACGCCGTCCTGAATATCTTGCTCTGCACTAGAATCACCAGCTTGTTTTCGCAGCTGCGCAATTTGATAATCAGCGATTTCATTGAGCAAAGTCAATAATGGCTTTTCGTAAATAACGCCCTTAATTTGCTGCTCAGTAAAAATAATATTTTCATTGGTTTTCATCAATAATTGATAGCCAGTCACCGTGAACGGAATCATAAGCGCGATGGAAATGATAAGCAGTTTGATACGGATAGGAAGATTGCGCATGAAGCACTCCATCAAATAAACGGTTGGTATACATTACAAATTTTGAAATCTGTAGCTATTTGCTACAAAAATAATAAACATTAGTTGCATGGTCTATATCATATATCAACAAGTTTTTATTGCGTATGATAAGTTTTTTTATTACAGCTGATTACGGTTCAATATTATGCGTATTTTGAGGGTTGTTTTATGAAATATTTTTTTCGCTTTATATCCATATTTGCTTCATTGTTTTTTGTATCGTCAGCATTCGCGGCGGATTCCTCTCCCGCAACTGCGGCGGTGGATGTGAAAGCACCATCTGGGATTGAAAACAATCCACTGATTAAAAACGCGCCTCTAAAAACCGATTTTGTATTGGGAAAAAAAGACGCAAAAGTTACAATCGTTGAGTATGCTTCGCTTTCCTGTTCGCACTGCGCGGCATTTGCGAATGATGTATTGCCAGAAATTGAAAAAAAATACATAGATACTGGCGCAGTTCGCTATGTGCTTCGTCAGTTTCCACTTAATGAGCCAGCTTTTGGCGGGGCAATGTTGGTTGATTGCGTTGGCAAAAAAGATTCGGCAAAATATTATTTATTCGCTAAAGTTTTGTTTGCGGAGCAAGCCAAATGGGCTTTTGATATGAGCTGGAAATCTGGATTGGAAAAATTCGCTGCTGTTGGTGGTGTGTCCAAGGCAGAGTTTGAGGCGTGCCTCGCTGATAAAGATCGTGAAAGCAGGGTCTTGCAAGGAAAGAAAGAAGCAATGGACGAGCTAAAAGTTCCGCATACTCCGTTCTTTTATATTGATGGTGAAATCTATGATGGCGATCGCAGTTTCCTTGAAATATCAAAGGCGATTGAGGCGAAGCTCGCAAAAAAAATTGATAAAAAATAAACTCTATGGCTTGACGCTATGAAAAAACATGGTAAGCAATTGCCGTCGCTTGATGAGTTGCAGGCGAAGATTGATGAAATTAAAGGTCATACGGAAATTTCAAATCAGGGCAAAAACCGTGGCGATATGGCGCAGGCGATGCGCTTGGTTGTGGATCTTGCCGCTGGTGTCATAATGGGGGTTGGAGTTGGCTATTTAATAGATAAATGGCTGGATTTAATGCCGTTATTTATGATTATCGGGCTGTTCATAGGGATGGCGGCTGGTGTAAAAAATATGGTAAAAAGTGCGGAATTGATTGATAAAAAACTGATTGAGCAACAAAAAGAAGACGAAAAAAACGAGCAAAAACAACTATGAGCGAAGAACACGCGAGCCACAGTCCGCTGGCACAATTTGAAATAGTTCCCTATCATCCAATGAGTATCGCTGGATATGATGTCAGCTTTACCAACTCGTCTTTGTGGATGGTGCTGGCTATTGTTGCTATTATTGCCTTTTTGCTGCCTGCTTCGCGTCGTGGCGCACTTGTCCCTAGTCGTTTGCAAAGTGCGGCGGAAATGCTGGTGGAATTCGTTGGCGGAACAATAACCGACGCTGCTGGCAAAGAAGGAATGAAATATTTCCCGATAGTTTTTACGCTTTTTATGTTCGTTCTTACCTGTAATTTGCTGGGTATGATTCCCTATTCGTTCACCGTTACCAGCCATATTATCGTTACTTTCGCGCTCGCTGCGTTTATCTTCGTTGGCGTTACTTTGATTGCGATTTTCAAGCATGGTATTGGCAAATTCCTGCATTTCTTTTTGCCAGAGGGAACGCCGATAGTAATGGCACCATTGCTGTTTATTATTGAGTTTTTCTCCTATCTTTCGCGCCCTATCAGCCTGTCAATTCGTTTGGCGGCAAATATGATGGCGGGGCATGTGACGATGAAGGTTATCGCTGGGCTGATTATCACTTTCGGAATGGCGGTTGGGCTGGTGAGCATGTTCCCACTACTTCTATTCCTCACAGGTTTTGAAATTGCAATTGCCATCATTCAAGCATATATTTTTACGATTCTTGCTTGCGTTTATCTCAATGATGCGCTTCATTTGCACTAGACTTTCTGCTTTACTTCTTATTATCAACTAACTAACCAACTAAAAAAAGGAAAAAACAATGGACGCTGAATCATATAAATATCTCGCTGAAGGTCTTAAATTCGTGGGCGTTGGTCTTACCGCGCTTGGCTTTCTTGGTGCAGCTCTTGGGGTGGGTAAAATCTTCGCGGCATTGCTTGAAGGTATCGCTCGCAACCCATCAGCAAAGCCAGCTCTTATGACCCCTGCCTTTATCGGTGCGGCGTTTGCGGAATTCATGGGCTTGCTCGCGCTTGTTGTGGGCATGGTGCTTATTTTCGTTGTAAAATAATATTATCCATATTATCTGAGGACTGTTTTTTGTGCCGCAATTAGATCCCACATGGTTTGCATCCCAGCTTTTCTGGTTGGTTGTTTGCTTTTCTATTTTATATATCGTTCTTTCGCGTTGTATATTGCCGCCTTTACAGGGGGTAATTGCTTCGCGCAAAGGTGCGATTGATGGCGATTTAGTTGCGGCGCAAAAATTCAAAGAAGATGCCGAAGCGGCGCGGCTTGATTATGAAAAAACGCTGTTGCAATCGCGTGAGGCAGCGCAAAAATTGCTCGCCGATGCGGAAATAAACAGCAAAGAAAAAGCGCAGAGCGCGAGCAAAGCTCTGGAAGCACAAGTTGCAACGCAGCTTGCCAATGCTAGCAAAAATATCACCGTAAAAAAACAGGAATTGCTTTCCGCTCTGATGCCAGAAATCGCTGGTTTTTCCTCAATGATAACCGAAAAGCTGACTTCTCGCACTCCGAGTGTTGTGCAAGTTGAAACTGCTATAAAAAACATATAAAGCAAAAAATATAGGACGAAATAGAATATGTTTGATGTTTCTCAGCCACAATTTTGGGTTTCTTTAGCGTTTGTTTTGCTGGTTGTGCTATCGGCGAAAAAAATTGGAAAATTGCTTGCAGGGGTGCTGGATGCTCGCGGCGAAAAGATAAAATCAGAGTTGGATGCAGCCAAGAAAATCCGCGAAGAAGCGGCGGAAGTTTTGGCAATGTATAAGCAAAAACAAGCCGAATTTGCGAAAGAAGCAGAGGCGATTCTTGCCAAAGCCCGCGAAGATGCCGAGAGGAATACTGCCGCTGCCGAGGCAGAGCTTAAATCAGTTCTTGATGCGCGGATGAAACAAGCTGTAGAAAAAATCGCACAGGAAGAAGCAGCCGCGATAAATGAAGTGCGCTCTCATGTGGTGAGTGTTGCTTTACAAGCGGCGGGCATTTTGATTGCGGAGCAGATGACTAGTGTTTCTTCCGATGAAAATGTTAAAATATTGCTTTCTGATATAAACCGCACAATTCATTAGGATGCGCCGTTATCTATATCTATTTGTGACAGTGGCGTTGTTAGTGCCAATCGTTATAGCACCTGCCCAAGCCAGCGGATGGGCGCAAAAATCGGGTAAATGGCTGGTTATCCAGAATAATTCATTTTATTATAATAATCGTTATTTTGACGAATCTGGAAAAAATAAATCCCTTGGCGGATATTACCGCAAATATGAGCTAAACCCTTATTTTGAATATGGTGTAACTGATGAGATAACCGTGGGCGCAAACTTGTTTGCCAGCCGCGCTGAACAGCAAAATTCTAGCGGTTATTTTTCTAATTATGGCGTTGGTGATAGTGAGATTTTTTCTCGCTTTCGCCTGTGGCAATCTGGCGGATTTTCCTTTTCCACAGAAGCGATGGTCAAGCTAAAAAGCTTCACAAACGAACAAAAACAACCGCAAATCGGCAGCAAAAATTATGATATAGGCGGCGGATTGTCTGGTGGCTATGGCTTTTCTGCTTATGGTGAGAATCATTTTGTGAATGTTGACGCTGGCTATCGTCACCGTTACGGCGCACCGCACGACCAGCTGAAATTTGCAGTAACCGCTGGCGTTTCACTGAACAAAAAATGGCAAATTATTCCGCAGGTTTTTGTAACCTCAAGCACAGGAAAACCACAGCAAGCTCTGTTCACCCAATCATCATCCGATGATTACAACCTTACCAAACTCCAGATTTCCGCGCTATATAAAGTAAGCTCTGAATTATCGTTGCAAGCAGGAGTTTTTAAGGACATTGCTGGGCGCAATGTCGGCGATGGGCGCGGCGGTTTTTTTGCCATTCAGAAGAGTTTTTGATTATGAACAGGGATAAATTAGGCGAAATTTTATTATCTCGTGGAATAATTACGCAGGCGCAATTATCAGATGCTCTTGAGCTGCAAAAACTCAGCAACAGCCGCCTTGGCGACATAATAATCGCCAAAGGATTTACAACCTATTTGCAGCTATATAGCGCACTTGCCGAGCATTATAATCTGCCGTTCATAGATTTATTGCAAAACCCGCCTGATGAAAATTTGTTGCTGATAAAGGATATGGAAAATTATCTTAATTACCGCGCTGTTCCGTGGCGCAGAGATGGTGACAAAATAATAATTGCGTTAGCGGAATATTCCAGCAAAACCAAAGATTGGATAGCTAAAAAACATGGTGGTAATGTAGAATTTGTTATAACCTCGCCGCTTGATATTCGCAGAGGTGTAGAGCAAGTATTTGGTGTGATGCTAGAGGAAAAAAGCCGCCTTGCACTATGGTGGAAAAATCCAGAAATGTCGGCAAGGCAAACTATATCTCCAAAAACCGCATCTTTTTTATATATTTCATTGTTCATTGTAATTGCGATTTGCCTTCTATTTCCTTTTGATTTCATTGTGTTTTTCACTTCTTTTTGCAGCATTTGTTATCTGGCGACAATGTTCATAAAATTCTTGATATTCGTGGAGGGAACGCGAGGAAAAACGCCTGCCAATTGGGAAGATTTGATAAAGCAGTTGGACGAAAAAACTCTGCCCATCTATACAATTTTGATTCCCATGTATAAGGAGGTTGAAAGCGTTCCCAATGTGCTTAAAGCCATGAAAGAGCTGGATTATCCTGCTGAAAAATTAGATATAAAATTGATACTGGAAATGGAGGATGAAAAGACCTATCAAGCAGCTCTTGCCATTGATTTCTGGCATAATTTTGAAATTATCCGCGTGCCAGAAAGCGAGCTGCGCACTAAGCCAAAGGCGTGCAACTACGCCATGCGCTTTGCCAATGGAGAATATATCGTGGTGTTTGATGCGGACGACCAGCCAGAGTCAACGCAGCTTAAAAAAGCCATAATAACTTTCCGCAGTCGCCCGAAAAATGTCGCCTGTTTGCAGGCGCGATTAAATTATTACAAAGCTGATTATAATTATCTCACCACATTTTTTGCGTTAGAATATAGCGCATTATTTGATGTTACCATGCTTGGTTTGCAGCGACTTTCCATCCCGCTGCCGCTTGGTGGCACGAGCAATCATTTCTCGCTGGCGAATTTGCGTTCGCTTGGTGAGTGGGATCCGTTTAATGTCACCGAAGATGCAGATTTAGGTGTGCGGATTGCCGCCCTTGGAATGCGGACTGAAATGCTGGATTCCATCACCATGGAAGAAGCCCCATGCCAGATTCCCGCGTGGATTCGTCAGCGATCGCGCTGGATAAAAGGCTATATGCAAACTTGGTTGGTACAGATGCGCTCGCCAATTCGCCTCTATAAAACCATTGGCGCACGCAGTTTTTTTGGCTTTCAGTTTTTTATCGGCTTTTCCAGCTTTACCTTCCTGACTGTGCCGATTATATGGCTGTTTGCCTTTGCGTCGTGGCTTCTTCCCGCCGATATTTCCATCGCAATCGCGCCAGATTGGTTGATTACCCTAACTTTTGTGAATTTCATATTTTATTTTACAACCCAGTGGTTGATGACCTTTTATTGCCTGATATTCCACATGCCGATAACGGCAAAAAACCTATCTGCGGCAGTGTTTTATCCGTTTTATTTATTCTTGCACTCCATAGCCAGCTACAAAGCCTTGACGCAACTCATTGTAAAACCTCATTATTGGGAGAAAACGACACATGGGGCGTTGCAACAAAAAAAATCAATAAACCGATTGACGCAGGCGTTGGAAATGGGCTATAAACTCCGCCTATTCAATATAAAGGATGTTCCTCATGAAAGTTCTAAGTTCGCTGAAATCAGCTAAAAAGCGTGATAAAGATTGCCGCGTTGTGCGCCGCAAAGGTCGCGTTTATGTTATAAATAAGAAAAACCCTCGCTTCAAAGCGCGTCAGGGCTGATTTTACTACGCGATATTTTTTTCCGTATTTGCCCGATTTGCACCAAATAGCTTGCCTGTTTGGTGCTTTTCTTGTTTTTTATTTGGGTACATTCGCACCGTAGTCGTTCATAAATCACCAAATGATAAAAGATCGCACCGCTTATCGCGCTAAGTGCAGGAGACGGTTATTAAGTCCGTACATAAAGTTTCTTGCTTATGCAAGAATCCAAATATGGACGATTGCTAAAAGCAAAAACCTAATTAACAGAACCATCCTCCTCAATCGTTAAAGTCAAGCAATGAATTGACAGTGGAGATTTATGAAAAATTTATGACAATGTGTAAAAATCGCTGACGATGATATTGAACAAACCCGCGAACGCGGGCTGGAAGCTGTGGAAGGGCTGGATGTTTAGCAATATAAACATATTATAGTCGCTCACCACCTACCCTTATTAACTATTTTTTTATAAATACACTATATAATTAATCATTATAAACCAACTTATTGGGCTGGATAGGAGATATTTATGGCTGGGTTTAACTTACAAAGTTTGTTGGGTCTGGAGGCTGTTATTGCAGACACTGCTAAGGGAGGAGCTGCTGTTGCATTTGGAAAGAATGTTTCTTCATCTCACAAGCCAGAAGAAAGCCAACCAGTATCTTTAGAACCTTTTAAGAATGCACTGGCGGGCATTGGTCTGCGTGATGAGTATTTGCCACATGCACTTTCTATGTTTCTGAAACAGGAAGGAAAAATGCAGGAAGGGGATTTGTTGGTGGTTGGTAGTGATGGCACTCTTGTTGTTGTTGATGTTCGCACCAACGCAAATGGTGTTGTGAATGCTACGGAGACAAAAATTCCAAAGACTACTGAGCTGGCATCTCATTTTTCATCTTTTGTGAATGCTGGGAATGTTAGTAATAATACCAGCAATAAAGAGCTAATAATATTATCGCACGATGAAAAGACTGAGAGTAACGATGCAGCCAAAGAAAAATTTACACCTTCTGAAGCTCAACAGAGACCCAACTCAGCCCTGCCAGCCGATAATTTTAAGATTGATACCTTCTATCGCCACTGATGCGAAGAATTCTAGCCATTAATTGCGCGTTCAATATCTGGTGCTGTTCCGATTGCAAGCGCGGCGCTGACGGTTTTTAGGCGGAGCAAAAACTCGCCAACGATTACCTCAACTAATTTATACTGGGCGGAAATTTGTTCTATATCCGCCTCTGGCTCAACAAGCGTTGGCGCGGTTAGGTCAGCAAAGCCAGTTCCAGCATAGCGGGCGAAAGGAAAGCCAGCATTTTTTTCGGCTTCCATAACCGTGGTGACAAGGCAGGAGGCAACGATACGCGGGAATAAAACGCTGTTTGCAAGCAGCGCATCATTCTTGCTTTCTTCGCCTTCTGGCGCATTTTTCAACTCAGCATGAACATGCGACACCACATCAATATATCTATCCAGACCTTTCAAGATATTATCCTTGTTTTGCGCGAAAATCTCCGCCCACAAGGCAGGGCTGGAATGAGCAATTCGCAGAAAACTTTTATAAACTGGATTTTCATCAGTTTTTTCAAAAAAAATACCGAGTGGTTTTTTGAGGCAAAAGGCGATTAGCTGCGGCAGGTGCGACATATATCCGTAAAGCATATCGTGGATTTCCGCTGGCATTCCCTCTATCCTCGCGCCCATTGCCTGCCAAAAACTGGTTATTTTTTTGAGTAATTCGTCCTCTGGTGGCGCGTCTGGCGTTATGATGATGCGTTTTTTGACGAATAAATCCGCCCGTCCAGCGCGAACGCCAGCTTGTTCGCTGCCTGCAATTGGGTGAGCGGGGATAAAAATCGCGTGTGGCGGAATATGTGGAGCAATAGCGTTGATGGCTGGCTGTTTAACCGATGCCATATCCATAACAATTGCGCCGTGTTTAAGGTTTGGTGCAATGCTTTCGGCAACTTCACCAAGCGTTGAAGGCGGCGTGGAGATTATAACCAAATCCGCATCAGCAACCGCCAATTGTGCATCAGATAACGCGCTGTCGATAAAGCCATTTTTGCGGGCGAAGGCGAGGGAAACCTCGTTGCCATCACAGCCAACAACACTGCCCGCCAGCTTGTTTTCATGCACAGCGCGGGCAACGGAGCTGCCGATTAGACCAAGACCGATGATGGTGATTTTATCAAAAAGATATTTGCTCATCGGAAGTGTGTATCAGCGATTAAGCCACTTCGGCAACTAAATTTTCTTCCCTTGTGGTTATTCCAGCCCGTGCATCGTGAATTGGCGTTAAGTCAATCATCGACATGAGCATTTTTGTGCCGCCAAAGTCATTGGTGATAGGAATATCAATGTCAGGGCGCAAGTGCCAGTTAGCTTCAAAAGAATGCCGCGCCAGCTTGTTATATTGGCGAGAAAGCATCACAGGCAATAAGATAAAGGCGATTTTTACATTGTTATCCGCGGCATGGCGAAAGGCTTCTTGGAATAGTTCGCCCATAACCATTAGGCTGTTTTGATATTCTGGCAGCACTGCAAATCGCGCAATTTCCGCATAGATCATACCAGCAGGAAGCGGTTCTTGCGCAACCCCAGAAAGACAAGGGATGTTTTCCAGTGGCAGGTTTGCCTCAGCGGTTTTATAATTAATACGCAGCCCGCCAACACAATGATTGCCAAGGCGAGCAACAATAACATCGCCGCTATCGTCAAAATCATCCATCCCACCCGCAAGACCACCAAGCCCCCATTGGCTGATGAAAGGTTCTTGGCGCAGGCGATGATATTGGTGTAAAAAACCAACATCACGAGTGAATTCACAAACCGCAACTTCAGGTTTCTTTTCTGGGCGGCTGAAGCGTTGTTCCAAATATTCTTCAGATATATCAGCAGCGTTATCTGCCGCGACAATTGCTGGTAATTCTGTGCTAGTGACTAGCTCATTGGTTGATATGTTTTTCATATTTAGTTCCCCTCCCGTTTGGTAGCTCTAATTTTTTTTATTTGTCCTGCATTTTCTTCTTGATTAACTTTAGAACTTGAATTAATATCGCCGCTCACTTGATTTTTTAGTAGTTTATTATTGGATATTATTGCGAGCTTAGAATAATTAATAATTAGTAAATTGTTAGAACATTTTTAATTAAATGCAACCTATTTTTTGCAAAAACCTCAACTTTTTTATTTTTTGCAGAAAATTTTTATCTAAATATGCCGTATTATATATAAAATACATCTAGTTATAGCTTGAGCATTTCGTCTCTAGGCAAAATTTTCCTATATAGATATTCTCACCCTATCACAACTTAAGCATAATTTCAAGCAGTCAACAGCTATTGAAAAATCCATTTTCAATTACCATATCATCTGCATAAGCAATTTTTATGGAGAACCAATATGGATTTTGAGAAATACACGGAAAAGTCGCAAAGCATCATTCAAGCGGCGCAAGCGATTGCGATAAAAAACTCGCACCAACGCTTTGAGCCAGTGCATATTCTGGCGGCAATGGTGGAAGACCGCGAGAAGCTGGCGCAGAACCTAATCCGCGCTTGTGGTGGCGATGCTTCGGCAGTGGCGGAAAAGGTGGAAGCCGCGCTGAAAGCCATTCCCAAGGTGGAAGGTAGCGGCGCGGGTGGGCTATATGCCGCGCCCGAAATCGTGAAGCTATTTGCCGCTGCGGATGACCTCGCCAAAAAAGCGGGCGATGAATTCGTGACTGTGGAACGGTTGTTACAGGCGGTTTCGCTAGCAAGTGGCACGCCAGCTGCAAAAATCCTGCTCGACAGCGGAGTTACGCCGCAGAAGCTGAATGCCGCCATTAATGACCTGCGTAAAGGGCGCACCGCCAGCAGCGCGAACGCCGAGCAAGGCTTTGAAGCCCTAAAAAAATACACCAAGGATTTTACCCAACTGGCGAAAGACGGCAAGCTAGACCCAGTAATCGGGCGCGACGAGGAAATCCG
>SXRF01000028.1 GCA_005792635.1 Rickettsiales bacterium | reverse complement strand
TTCTACCACCTTATTCTCCAGATTATAACCCCATAGAACAAGATTTCGCTAACATCAAAAAAAGGCGCATCTTTGCACCACAAAATACCACGCTAGAACAAATCATCAAAATGTATAATTGTTAAATAAAGTCACTATAATTTTTTATCCCAGCTTCCACTTTACCATGATATTCTATAATTTGTGTGAAGATTTGATGACAATTATATCTTTGCCTTATGATTTTTTCGCATAAATTCTTTATCTTCTTCGCTTGGTTCGCCCCAACCCGAGCGCACGACCTTGCCAAACTCGTCTAAATTGAGCTTTTCCGTGCCTTTTAATGCTTCAAAAAGCGCAGAGCGATTTTGGCGGGAGACCAGCATATAATAAAATGCAGTCCCCCGATCGGGAAAAGTTGTGGTTACAAATACGATTTTTCCCTCTTTATCCAAAACCTTATGCGCCCAGATGGTCATTATTTTGAATGTTTATGAGCGTGATGTTGCTCTACATCACCTGCTGTTGTGTTATCAGGATCGACAGAATGTGGGGGTGATTTACTTTCACTTGGCAAATAATTCATATCTATCATTTTTTGCGTTACTAATACACCTATATTATTTTTGCGTTCCTGCTCCTGCTTCTCTAAAGATTTTAACATGTTCCCGTTTTCTGACACCCCCTTTTCATGTGGGGGCGATGATTTTGATGCGGAGTTCAGTTGCGTGAAAATATGTTGAACCGCCTTTTTTTCAGCATGAGCTATCGATTCTTGCGACTGCTCTATAATAGCCTTAAGTTTTTTATATTCTTCTCCATCTGGGTCAAGCCCTTCGGCAGCTGCTGTTGTAAATTGCTTTGTCGTTTCCGCGTACCGTGTATCAATTAATTCACATATCTTTTTCAGTGTTGCACGGTTGTCTATAGAATCCTGTGCATCTGTATAAGCTTCAGGATATACATTTGCTTTCATCACCGCATTAATTCTCTCCGCTAAATCATTCATAACCCCTCCCAAAATCGATTAAACAAGTTCATATTCACTCTTTACAACCGTGATAATAACACAAAAAATTAAACTAAACATGAAGATTTGATGACAATTGGCGAAGATAAGGCAAAATGCAGAAATAAGCACTACCAGTGCGGGTTTTTCATGGTAAGATTAGGTTTGCAAGAATATAAAGCCAGATGAGGAAGATGGTTTTTTTGATTGCAGTTGATAATCATTCGCAACTGGACTTTAAGGTATAGTCTTCCTAATTTAGTTTTATACGAGGAAGGCTAGGCGAAGTGTACACTTTAAGTACATGAGCCGACGCCTGACGCTGTATAAAACTAAAGTAGGAAGACTATAAATCAATATGATGAGCAAAAATACTATATTCGCCCTTGCCACTGCCCCTGCCAAGTCGGGGGTGGCGATTGTGCGTATTTCGGGTGGTGCTACTGCCCCTGCCCTTGCGCGGCTCACGGGGATTGCCTCCCCTGCCCCGAACTTAGCCAAATACTGCGTTATTCGCAATCCGTTATCAGGTGAAGTAATTGACCGCGGATTAGCGTTATATTTCAAAGCTCCGCATAGTTTCACAGGCGAAGATGTGGTGGAGCTGCATTTGCATGGCAGCCCCGCGATTATCCGCGAAATTTTGGGCGTGCTTTCGGAAATTGAGGGTTTGCGCCCTGCTGAGGCTGGGGAATTCACCCGTCGGGCTTTTGTGAATGGCAAAATGGATTTGCTGGAGGCGGAGGGCTTGGCGGATTTAATAAATGCCGAAACCACGGCGCAAAAAACGCAGGCTATGCGCCAAATGCAAGGCGAAATGAGCGGGTTTTATGAGCAAATACGCACGCAAACTATAAAATCTTTAGCATTACTTGAGGCTTATATTGATTTCCCTGATGAGGAAATTCCCGAGAGCGTACTTGCTGATTATAAAAATACGGTGGAAAATTTGCGCGGGGTGATTCGCGCTGCTTGCGCCGATCATAAGCGCGGGGAGCGGCTGCGCGATGGTTTATCAATAGTTATAATCGGTGCGCCCAATGCGGGAAAATCAAGCTTGCTCAATATATTAGCTGGGCGCGACGCAGCCATAGTTTCGCACCATGCGGGAACAACCCGCGATGTTATTGAGGTGCAGATGGATATTGCGGGTTATCCTGTGATTTTGATGGATACTGCTGGTTTGCGTGATGCGAGCGACGAGGTGGAGGAAGAGGGCATCAGGCGGGCAAAAGCAAGGGCAGGGGAGGCGGATATAAAACTCGCCCTATTTGATGCCTCAGAACTGCCCAAAATGGACGAAGAAACCACAAAAATGCTCGACGATACCGCTATCGTAATTTTTTCTAAAATAGATAATGTCATCCCCGCCTTGCGCGGGGATCTTGCTAATTCTTCAATTCCCCAATTCCCCAATTCCCCAATTCTTCTTTCCACCAAAACAGGCGAAGGAATAGACCAACTTCTTGATTTACTTAAAGAAAAAGTGAGTGAATTTTTCAGCGGTGGGGCGAATATATTTATCACCCGCACTCGCCACCGCGCCCTTTTAGAGGAAGCCGAAATTCTTCTCGGAGCGGCAATCGAGGATAAGCCACTAGAGCTAGCCTGCGAGGAACTGCGCCGCGCCGCCCTCGCCATTGGTAAAATCACTGGCAAAATCGCCCTTGATGATGTATTAGATGTTATATTCAGTGAATTTTGTATTGGGAAGTGACGGTAAGCCTTAGCAGCTTTGCTGCTTTAGGCTCCCGTCATCCCGCACTTGTTGCGGGATCTGGAGCAAAAACTTATGATGGTGCATTTGTCACCAGACCCCGTTATAAAAACGGGGTGACAATTCTTAGAGATGATAGAGGAAAAAATGTACGCTTTTGATGTAATCGTTATTGGTGGGGGGCATGCGGGTTGTGAGGCTGCGGCTGCTTCGGCACGGGTGGGGGCGAAAACAGCTCTGATTACCCATAAATTTGCGACTATTGGTGAGATGTCGTGCAACCCTGCGATTGGGGGGATTGCCAAGGGAACGCTGGTTCGCGAGATTGACGCGCTGGACGGCGTTATGGGGCGGGTGATTGACCGCGCTGGGATACATTATCGGATATTAAACGCCAGCAAGGGCGCGGCGGTGCATGGACCGCGGGCGCAGGCGGATCGGAAACTATACCGAAATGCGATGCAAGAAATTCTTTCCACTTACGAAAACCTGACCATTATTGAAGAGGCGGTGGAGGATATTTCTATCCATAACGGCGAGGTTTCGGGGGTGGTTTGCGCTTCGGGAAAAAACATTTCCGCGGGGAAAGTTATACTGACCACGGGGACATTCTTGAATGGGCTGATGCATATTGGGGAGAAAAAAATCCGCGCAGGGCGGGTAGGGGACGCACCTTCCATCGGGCTTTCCAATACCCTAAAACGGCTAAATTTTAATGTCGGGCGGTTAAAAACGGGAACGCCAGCGCGGCTTGATGGCAAAACAATTAACTGGGGAATTTTGGAAGAGCAGGCGGGGGATAATCCGCCGAAGCCATTTTCATATCTCACTGATAAGGTTTGTGTACCGCAAATTTCTTGTTTTATAACTCACACGCAACCAGAAACGCACGAAATTATTCGACAAAATCTTCATCGTGCGCCGATGTATTCTGGGCAAATTGAGAGCACAGGGCCGAGATATTGCCCGTCCATTGAGGATAAAGTTGTTCGTTTTGCAGCTCGGCAAAATCATCAGATTTTCCTTGAGCCAGAGGGTTTGGATGATGACACGGTTTATCCAAATGGCATATCTACATCACTCCCAGAGGAAGTTCAGGCAGAGATGATAAAGACTATTCCTGCCCTTGAAAACGCTAGGATTATTCGCCCTGGATATGCCATTGAATATGACTTTGTTGACCCACGCGAGCTGAAGGCAACTTTGGAAACCAAGAAGGTGCGGGGGCTATATTTTGCTGGGCAAATTAACGGCACAACTGGTTATGAAGAAGCAGGGGGGCAGGGGCTGGTGGCGGGTTTGAATGCGGCTCTTTCGGCGGCGGGTTCGCCAGCGTTTATTATAGATAGGGCTGATGGTTATATTGGGGTGATGATTGATGATCTGATAACCCATGGAACGAACGAACCATATCGGATGTTCACCTCGCGTTCGGAGTATCGTCTTTCACTCCGCGCCGACAATGCCGATTTGCGTTTAACAGGGAAGGGGATTGAGATTGGCTGTGTAGGAAGTGAGCGAAAAGCTGTTTTTAGAGCCAAGGAAGAGCTTTTGTCAGTTTCATGTGAAACTCTGAAAAATTTGAATATCACCCCTAATAGCGCAAAAGATTTTGATATAAACCTAAATCAAGATGGGGTTCGACGGAGTGCTTTTGAGCTGCTTACCTACCCACATGTTTCGTTTTCTGATTTATGCCGAGTATGGGGTGAGCTGGAAACTATCCCGCCAGAAATAACTAGGCAAATTGAAATTGAAGCCTCTTATAGTGGCTATCTGGAAAAGCAACAACAAGAAATTGATGTGTTCAAGCGTGAAGAGGGAATGAATATTCCTGATGAGATAGATTATGATGGTATGTCTTCTTTGTCTAATGAGGTGAAGAATAAACTGAAAACTCACAAGCCACAGACCATTGGTGCGGCGAGTAATATTCAAGGGGTAACACCAGCGGCGATACTCGCTCTGATTGGGCATGTTCGTAAAAAGAATGCGGCGTAGTGAGCTATGGAGAAAAACGCATTTGAATTGCTAAATGAGCATATTTTAATTTCACGCGAAACTTTTGAACGCTTGTCACTGTATCATGACTTGCTTATTAAGTGGCAAAGTAAAATAAATCTGGTGAGTAATGATTCCTTGAAGGATATTTGGCGAAGGCATTTTTTAGATTCTTTGCAACTTATTCCGTATATAGATGACAAAGAAAAAACTATCGTGGATTTGGGGAGTGGGGCTGGGTTTCCCGCGATGGCTCTGGCAATTGCGGGCTATAAAAATATTCATCTTATAGAAAGCGATGTTAGAAAAATTTCATTTCTTCGAGAGGTGGCTCGCGTTACTAATGCGAATGTAACGCTTCATAATTGCCGAATTGAAGAATGGTCATCCTGTGGAGTGCAAAGCACTAGCACAGGATCTAATATGACAGTACGAGATCCTGCGCTCGCTTTCGCGCCGCAGGATGACATAATATTCACTTCTCGTGCTTGTGCATCGTTGGATAAATTATTGCATCTCATTTACAATAAAGTTTCATACGAAACTATTTGTCTCTTCCATAAAGGAAAAAACTATAGTATTGAAGATGCAGAGGCTTCGGTGAATTGGCAATATGATACGGAAATATCACAAACTATTGTTGATTCTGGTTCAGAGGCTTCGGGGGTTATCATGAGGATTTCTAACATCAAGAAGAGGTGAAAAATGACGAGAATTCTCTCTGTTGTGAATCAAAAGGGTGGTGTGGGTAAGACAACCACAACGGTAAATCTGGCAACAGCGTTGGCAGCGGTGAATAAAAAAGTTCTGGTGGTGGACTTTGACCCGCAAGGCAACGCCAGCACAGGTCTAGGAATAGAGAATAATAATAGAGAAATCACCTCTTATGAAATTATATTGAGCAACACAGCGATTGCCGACGCGATTCAAAAAACAGCCGTACCTAATTTACATATCATACCCGCGACTATTGATCTGTCGGGGGCAGAAATTGAAATGGTGAGCCTTGTGCGCCGTGAATTTCGTCTGAAAGATGCGCTGAGCAATAGCCCGCAACAATATGACTATGTACTTATAGATTGCCCGCCGTCACTTGGGCTTTTGACACTTAATGCGCTGGCGGCTTCCAACGCGGTTTTGATACCTTTGCAATGTGAATTTTATGCCCTTGAGGGATTGAGCCATCTGGTGCGAACCATTGAGTTGGTGAAGGCGAATTTGAATAGCGAGCTTTCTATCCAAGGGATTGTGCTAACTATGTATGATCGCCGTAATAAATTCACTGAACAGATTGAAGGTGATGTTCGCGGATATTTTGGTGACAAGGTTTATAATTCGGTCATTCCGCGCAATATTCGTATGTCAGAAGCACCATCACACGGCAAACCAGCTCTCATTTATGATATGAATTGTGCTGGTTCAAAAGCTTATATTCAACTCGCCAGTGAGCTGATTAAACGCGAGCGAGCATTGCAAGAACAACTAAAAGAAATTGAAGCAGCTTAAGGGAGATAAAAACATGGTAACAGTTACGCAACGAGGATTAGGCAAGGGGCTTTCTGCCTTGATTTCTGAGAATTATAACCAAGGTAATTATAATCAACCAGCAGCTCAGGATGCAAAAGAAACTCCCGCGCAAAAATCAGCGATGGATACACTCGCAGTTGAGCAATTAATTCAAGGTAAATATCAACCACGCAATCAATTCAACGAACAGGCTTTGGCAGAGCTGGCGGAATCCATCCGCCGCAATGGTATCATGCAGCCGATTATTGTGCGCCCGCTTATTTCTGGTCGCTATGAAATTATTGCGGGGGAACGGCGTTGGCGGGCGGCGAAGATGTCTGGTCTTTCGCGTGTTCCCGTTATCATCCGCGAAATTGATGACAAGCAGGCTCTTGAACTTGCCCTTGTGGAAAATGTTCAGCGGCAGGATTTATCTCCACTTGAAGAAGCGGTTGGTTATCAAAGGCTGATTGAAGAATTTGATTATACGCAGGAAGAGCTGGGAAGTATTGTTGGCAAAAGCCGCAGCCATATTGCTAATTTGCTGCGAGCATTGTCGCTGCCTGAAGAAGTACGCACGATGTTGGACAATGGTGAGCTGACCATGGGGCATGCCCGTCCGCTGATTGGACTGCCTGATGCAGTGACCATCGCCAAGGAAATTGTGGCTAGGGGGCTTACTGTGCGCCAAGCAGAAGACATAAGCCGCGCCGTGCAAGGGGTGCAAAAACGCACCAATGGCGGCTCTCGGAGTGCGAATTCGGGAAGCTCGGCAAATAATGGGGCAGGGGGCTATCGCGCTCCAATCAATAAAGACCCAGACATTATTGCGCTGGAAGAAACTTTATCGGAAAATTTGGGGCTGAAAGTTGCCATCAATGACCGTGGGCAAAGCGGCGAAATTGTACTTTCCTATTCGTCACTAAGCCAGCTGGACGAAATTTTGCGGCGTTTGGGCGATGGGGGTTAAGCGCATTTTGGTAAGATATTGCACGAAATTACATCCGATTTTTGCCGTTTTCTGCCCCTAAATGCCCCGTTTTTTACTTTAACTTATCGCTATAATACTCTGATATTGCTGCATTCATTGAAAAAATGAACTGATTTTTTGTGAATTATTTTTTTCGATGGTAAAAGCCGAACATGATTAACCCGATGAGCGCGGTGGAGAGCCATGTTATTGCATAGCCGAGATGATCGTTGCGTAGATTGATTTTTCCGTCACCAACTATGGGAAAAGTTTCAGCTTTTGGGTTGCCTGTTTGTTCTATTATTATTGGGAGCAGGTTGAGATTGCTTGCGGCGGACATTGCCGAAAAATCCTCATAAAACCAGATGTTTTTTGCGGGGATATTTTCTGGTGCGAAAAAGCGTTTTTCCCGAGCGGGGCGGATTACACCCTCAATAGTTTGCAAGCCTTCTGGTTTGCTTTCCTTGTCCACAGGTGCAAAGCCACGATTGACGAGGATTACGCGCCCATCATCTTCCAAGGCGAATGGGGTGAGCATAAAAAAACCGGGGAAATTTCCTTGCTGGCGACCAATAAGATGCAGAACTTTATCGTACGCAAATTTACCAGTGAGCGCGACTTTGCGATACTCCAAGCCTGATAAATGTTCAGGCAGTGTGCCAAGTGCGGGAAGGCTTTGTGCCGCCTCAATTTCCGCAACTAAATTATTTTTCCACTGCAAGCGTTGCAATTGCCAAACAGCGAGCGTAACCATAGTAATGGTTGCTACAACAATAAATAAAGTTGGTACGATTTGTGGGCGGCGGAAATTTTGCTTAAAGAAATTGCTCATAAAAATATCCAATTAATTTGCTAAAGAATACTTGAATATATATAGGCGAAGGGCTATATATTAGCTAGTGAATTTATGAATTTATACGATAACGATTTTAGGAGATAAACATATGAGCGTACTTGTTGGCAAAAATGCACCTGATTTCACCGCTACCGCTGTTTTGCCAGATGGCAGCTTTGATGATAAATTCAATCTTCTAAACCATCTTGGGATTAAAAAAGATGCGAATGGTAAGGTAACCAAAAAGGGAAAAATCGGCGTGCTGTTCTTTTGGCCGCTGGATTTCACCTTTGTTTGCCCGTCGGAAATTATCGCGTTTAACAATCGCCTTAAAGAATTCAAGCTTCGCAAAGCGGAAGTAATTGGTATATCGGTTGATTCACATTTTACTCATTTAGCGTGGAAACAAACTCCAGTTGAAAAAGGCGGAATTGGCGATGTGCAGTTCCCGATGGTTGCTGATTTAACCAAGTCTATTGCGCGGGATTATGATGTGTTGCTCGGTGATGCTGTGGCTTTCCGCGGTACATTTATGATTGATGGCAACGGTGTTGTGCGCCACCAAGTTATCAATGATTTGCCGCTAGGGCGCAATGTTGACGAGGCTCTACGCATGGTTGATGCTTTGCAATTCCATGAAGAACACGGCGAGGTTTGTCCTGCTGGTTGGCAGCGCGGCGAAGAAGGGATGAAGGCAAGTGCCGCTGGTGTTGCGAAATATCTGAAATCAAATGCAAAAAAACTATAATTGTTTAGGGGGCTACGCTATGAAAACTGCAAAATTATTACTGCTTACTGGTTCGGTTTTTGTGGCGTTTGCCACTCCTTCTTTCGCTGGCAGTGCGCCTTCTGCACATGCTGGGCATGAGCAGGTTGAGTCGCTGCAAAAATCTTGCAAGATGTGCAAAAAGAAGCAAAAATGCAGCTCCACACGCCATTACAAAAAGAGCATGGAGAAAATGCACCATGCTATGATGATTGAATATAGCGGCGATGCGGATGTTGATTTCGTTCGCGGAATGATTCCGCATCATCAAGGCGCAATT
>SXRF01000003.1 GCA_005792635.1 Rickettsiales bacterium | reverse complement strand
GAGCTTTCTGGTTTGGGATATGTTTTTTACAGCCAGACGGACACGGAAGTTGTGCCAGTGCTGGTTACGCATTATTTGGACAAGGGTTTATCGCCAAAGGACGCAGTTTCCGCCACTCTCAAACGCCTGCACGGCGCGTATGCCCTTGCTTTTATTTTCCGCGAAATGCCCGATTTGTTAATTGCCGCCCGCAACGGCCCGCCGCTAGCGGTTGGCTATGGTGACGGCGAAGCATTTATCGGCTCGGACGCGGTTGCCCTTGCGCTGCTAACCAGCAAAATCAGCTATCTGGAGGACGGCGACTGGGCGGTTCTCACCCGCGAAAAAATTGAGATTTTTGATGCAAATGATGCGCCAATCACTCGCAAAATTGTGCAGTCTGGCTATAGCGGCGGCACGGTTGGCAAGGATAACTATACGCATTATATGGAAAAGGAAATCCACGACCAGCCCGCTGTGGTTGGCGAGACGCTGAAAATGTTTATCAATCCTGTGGAACTTTCCGTAAATCTGCCACCGCTGGCTTTTGACCTTGCCAGCCTCGAACGCTTGCAGATTATCGCTTGCGGGACTTCGTTTTACGCGGCGCAGGTTGCTAAATACTGGCTGGAGAGCATCGCAAAAATTCCCGTGGAGCTTGATATTGCCAGCGAATATCGCTATCGCTACCCAGTTGTGGATAAAAAAGCGGCGACCATTGTTATTTCGCAGTCGGGTGAAACTGCGGATACGCTGGCGGTTCTACGCTTCGTAAAACAAACGCACCCTGTGCTTGGCATTGTGAATGTTCCCGAAAGTAGCGTGGCGAGGGAAGCCAGCAGCGTGTTATACACCTACGCTGGGCCTGAAATCGGCGTGGCTTCCACCAAGGCATTTACCACGCAACTGGCAACGCTTGCCTGCTTTACCATCGCCATTGCCAAAGCCCGCGGCGCAATCACCCGCGAGCGTGAGGCGGAGCTTTGCCGCTTGTTGTTGGAAGTGCCGAGCCTGATGGCGGATATACTCGCCCTTGACCCGCAAATTCGCGCCCTTTCCAGCAATTTGATGCACGCCCGCGACATGCTCTATATCGGGCGCGGAACGAGCTATGCCATCGCTATGGAAGGTGCGCTGAAGATGAAGGAAATTTCCTATATCCACGCTGAGGCTTATGCGGCGGGTGAGCTGAAACACGGGCCAATCGCGCTGATTGATGAAAAAATTCCCGTTATCGTTCTCGCACCGTCGGACGCACTGTTTGAAAAAACCGCCAGCAACCTTCAGGAAGCGGCGGCAAGGGGCGGAAAAATCATCCTGATTAGCGACGAAAGCGGCGTGAACAAAATGGGCGATATTATAACCGCGAATATCAAGCTGCCCACCGCTGATAGCTTCGTCACACCGCTGTTATATTCACTGCCGATTCAGATGCTCGCCTATCATGTCGCCGTGCTTAAAGGTACGGATGTCGACCAGCCAAGGAATTTAGCAAAATCGGTGACGGTGGAGTGATTTCTTAGCATAATCTATCTTCCAAACCCGCCAATTTGGCGTTGTGGCGGGGTGGTGGTTGTTTCAGGAATTTTTTCTGCAAATAAATCCATCAACAACAATGCGTTGTTCTGGTCAGGAAACACATAATCCTGCATTCGCTTGTCGGTGGGCATTTTATTATTTGAGCGCACTATATCCCAAACCAAATTTTGCTTGTTGGCTGCGCTTGCCGCAATTTCATTGGTTATAATATTGAGCAATGGCTCATTAACATTCATTGTCCCTTCGCCTTTGGTTGCGATTATATTGGCTTTTTGGCTAGTCTTTTTTATATTGGCTACATCTTGACCACTGCCAAAACAACTGCCATCAAAAACAATTGGGGTTTCTTTGCCCATATATGGCAGAGCTTCATCTAAATGCCCAATATGCCCGCGATTTACGAACATGGTAAAATATGGCTCTGACGGAGCTTTTCCGTCCTTTGTCTGTTCGTTTTTTACGCGCTCGCTTATCGCTGCTTGACCTTTTTCCCTATTTTCTTCGCCAGCCTTATTTGCATAGATCAACACAGGAACGCCGTTTATTTCTTTGGAAAGAACCACATAGTTATCATGTTCTTCTTTCTTCCAGCCGACATGATTAGACATGAATGAATTATAGGAATTCTGCGCATCCTTATGGTCATCGCTTTCATCATAATGAAAGACATAGCGAACGCGAACAGCACCAGTGTTATCCGTCAGTTTTTCGCTTGAAATCCGCTTATTATCGCCCATTTTATCGCTGTATTTTGCCAGTGATTTCTGGAAAAAATCTTGATTACCGACTGTCCCTGAAAAGCTGCTTTGGCGGACTGCGGCGATTTTTTCAAATCCTGCTCTTTCTCGTGCGTCCTTAGCATTTTCAGCGCGATTACGCACTTCATCCTCTAAAATTTTTGCCCATTGTGGATTTATTTTTTTTAGCGTCTCCATCCATTCCACCAAGCCAGTGCTGTTGCGGAGTAAGTCATCGTTGTTTGTTGCCACCTCCGCCACCATTCCTTTAAGTAGTTCTGGCATTTTTTCCGCTGGGATATATTTTAGAATTTTTTCAGGTTCTTGCGAAGAAGCTGCCACTTGTAAAAGGAAATGGGGAATGGTCTTTTGTTCAGCATCATCCAAAATGTCGGGTATTCTTTGATTGCCATCATCCAGCCGCTGCGTGAACCGTTTCATTATACCATGATATGATGATGGAAAGACGGCGTCCCTGCTATTATTGGCGATAAAATATAGGGCATTCGTTGAAAGTGGATCTAAAATTTGGAAGCGTTCTTTATCTGGAATATGAACATCAAGGACATCACCAAACCCAATTATCGCGTCTTTTTTATGTGCTGCTTGTTCTAACAGTTGGTTTGCCTTTTCTTTGCCAAGTTCTTTTATATATAAAGCACGCATTGAAATCGGCGCGGTTGCGCTTTTGCTATTCAGCATGGCTTCCTTTATAATTCTTTCCCGCACATTCGCATCTGGCTCTATGGCGTCAGCACCATCACTACCATTTTTAAAATTTTCTATTTCGGTTTCCTCGTTTTTAACTAAAAAATTTTCATAAAGAGATTTTAGTATTTTCTCTCTCTTTTCTCCAGAAAAATTATTGAGCATTTTTGAGGTTTTTATATATTCCAGCATTTCGTCGGGCATTGGCATTGAATTTGATGAGGAAAGATGCTCAATCATAGCATCGGCGAGAAGCTCTTTTTCAGCTGGGCGGGCGGATAAGCGTTCTGCGGTGAATGATTCCAATGTTTGTACGAATGAAACTGTAGTCTTTAGCGATTCTTGGTGTAGGGCTTTTTTGGTAGCGATTACAGATTCTGGAAATTCGTCAAAATGGCTGCGTTCTTTAAGGTAATCAGCACTGGATCCACTGTCGCCAATAAATTCAAAAAACTTGTTCCTTTGTTCTGAGGTTAAGCTCTTAAGTAAATCGGGGTGACGGATGAATAATGATAACTCATTAAAAACCATCAATCGCATTTTTAGAATCTTATAATACTCTTCATTTCCTACCTTGTTGGGTAAGAGTATTAGATTGTTATAATCTTCTTTATCAGACATATTCCGCCACATAATTAATTAATTTAACTAAATATAACAGCAAAATGGTTGCCATTTGGTTAATTATAATCAATGTCTTTGCGGAATATATACAAAAAAGCACGATTTCTTTGGAAATCGCGCTTTTTTGGTAATGATTTGGGGTGGTTTAATCTCTTAAGGGTATAATTCCCCGAAGCTTGCTTCGTCTCTGTCATTCCGCCCCAATGTTTGTTTTTTGGGCGGAATCTATGCCATGCAACTGGCTATAAAGCTTGTTGTTAGGCGTGGATTCCGCCCTTCGGCGGAATGACGGCTTGAATGCCTCGGAGCTTGCTCCGAGGAACTTTACCTATTTCTTTTCTGGTGGGGTGGGGATCATTGGCGCAGTAGCAGGAGCAGCGGGAGAAGTAATCACTGGCGCAACTGGAGCGGCAAAGGCTGCCGCTGGTGCGGCCGCTGGTTTTTTTGCCGCGCTACTGCGAACGCCGTCAACGGCTTTTTGCAGGTCAGCATAGGACATCGCACCGGGGAAGAACTCTTCACCAATTATAATTGCTGGTGTGCCGCGAACGCCAATTGCCTCGCCGATTTTGCGATTGTTATCCAGCATCGCGGAGATGTCTGGGCTAGCTATTTCGGCTTTAAGTTTTGCGGTGTCGATGCCTAGTTTTTTGGCTTCGTCCATAATAAATTTTTCATCATATTTGCCTTTTCCCGCCATCATCGCCGTGTGGAAAGCAAAATATTTGTCCTTGGCGATATTATTAACTGCAAGAGCAGCGCGAGACGCCAAAACAGAATCCTCGCTTAGGATTGGGAACTCTTTGAAAACTACGCGAACTTTTTTGTCTTTGTTAATTAGCTCGGTAATTGATGGCAGAACTTGTTTGCAATAGCCGCAGTGATAGTCAAAAAATTCTACGATGGTAATATCCGCAGTTGCCGCATCACCAACGCTTGGCGATTTTGCATCAGAAAACAACCCCGCTTTGTTTTTTGCTATAGCTTCTTTGGCTTGTTTTTTTGCGTCAGCTTCTTGCTGGTCGCGCATCTTTTCCACTGCTTCATTTAGTATGCTTGGGTCGTTAATCAAAGCTTCTTTTACCAAAGCTGGGATCTGGTCACGAGTGACGGGCGCATTTGCCGCGGATGCTGGAGCGGTTGGAGTAGCTGCCGCAGGTGCAGGTGTCTGTGCGAAAGCAACGGTAGAAACAAGGCAAGACGCAGAAAGTAAAGCAAGAAGAAAGCGCATATAAAATCCCTCATAATTTGCAGAATTATTTTTCAACCTGCACGAACATATAGCAGTAAAAAAAAAACTGCAAACTAAAAAGCTTCTAAAAAACTAAAAAGGGCTATCGTTTTCTTTGTTCTCTTTTTCGACTTCTTTAGCGTGGTTTTTTATATCCTCGGCGCGTTGGCGGGCGGGTGTGCCGATTTTTAGCGTTTCGATGGCAAGCCCAGCCATTTGCAGCGCGGTTTTAGTGTCGCCGTTCAGGCTGGCTTCCTCGGCAAGGGCAAGGTGCGACATGGGCAGGTTATTTGCCTTGCCATACGCCGTTGCCAGCAACCGCCACGCGCCAGCATTGCTGCTATCCAAACTCACCGATTTTTCCAGATGAGCGATGGCGGACGACAAGGCGGAAGGGAGAGCTTGCGCTATTTCCACCTTGCCTAAATCCGCGAGAATCAGCGCGGAATTGGGCAGGAGTTTTGCCGCCGTTTTATACTCGCCAAGTGCCGCGCCAACCTTGCCGTTTTCAAATAAAATCTGCCCTTTTAGCTCATGAAAAAATGGGTCGTTTGGCGTTTCGTCAATCAGGCTGTTCATCTCCATAAGCGCGTGCGTGGTGTCGGGCATTTTGTAATAAGCCACGGCGCGGGCAAGGCGACCCGCCACGCTTTTGTCGGATACTGGATATTTTTGCAGGGTTTTTTCTGGCGACTGGATAAACCCGTAAAGTTTCGCCACCATGCGCTCGTGTAATGGCAAATAAGATTTTGGATATTGCCCAGAGGGGATTTGGGAGGTGCTGACATGTTCGCGCACGAATTCAATACGGTCATTAGTCAACGGATGGGTGAGCATATAGGGATCGGGCGAGCCATATTGCTTGCGCTCATTGCGGCGCAGCAGCTCAAACATTTTCACCATGCCATCGGCTGAAATTCCCAGCTTATCAAGGCTGGTTAGGGCGGATTGGTCGGCGGATTGCTCATTAGCGCGGGTATAGGACAGGAAATTGCGAGCAACGCCGCTTTGCCCGCCAGTTATTATCGCCGCTGCCGCCTCGGGTTTTTGGGATGCCACCGCCGCCGCCGCGCCGAGAACGAAGGTGAGGACTGTTCCTATCTCAGCGTTTTTAAGCTGTTCCGCCCCTCGTGCCAGATGCCCGCCCGCGATATGCCCAGTTTCATGCGCCATCACGCCGATTAACACATCAGGCGTTGGCGTTGCCATAATCAGCCCCGTGTGGATGAACATATTTTGCCCGCCAGCGACATAGGCATTTAGGGAATCATCCTGTACAATGAATAGCTTAACCGATGATGGATTAACCCCCGCCGCCTTAAAAACAGGGTCAGCGTATGTGCGGAGTGTGTGTTCAATCTCCGCATCCCGAATCAGCGGCACAGCAAGGGAAGGGGAGGCGAGAAAGAAAGTTAATAGAAAGAGGGTGAATATGGTAAATATGCTGTCATCCCCGCTTTTATGCGTGGATCTATGGCTAAATCCAGCGACAGAACTTGCATACCTAGATCCCGCATCAAGTGCGGGATGACGGTCATTGGGATTATTAACTAAATTATCACGAAATCTTAACATATATTTTACCTTTTTTATGTTATCATAGGGCATAAATAGCACAATTTTTGCGTTATTGATATATGAAAAAGGAGTGATGGGTTATGGCAAAAATACCTACAGAGATTACTGATAATGTAGGAGTTTGTAGTGATGAAGTTCAAAACTCTGAAGAGTTACCCAAAAGTAAGGATAGCAATTATGAGATGGTTAGAAGTGCTAAGATTTCTGTCGGTAAAATGCTTTTGGAATCCAGTGATGCAAAAAAAACTTTAAGTGGGCTGTCACAAACAATTAAAGATTTGCCAATGAGTGAAGGATATGATGTTACTCAACTTAGGAAGGCAACTATTCTATTTGCTGATTGTTTGTAAAGAAAGTCTACTGAGAATAAAAAATAAAAATACATGTTCACAGGTATAATAACTGACATCGGGACGATTGTTAAGGCGGAGGCGGCTTGTGACCTGCGGCTTTCGTTTGCTTGCGGTTTTGCGCCTGCGAGCGTAAGGCTTGGGGATTCCATAGCTTGCAATGGTGTGTGCCTGACTGTTGTTGAGTTTGGGGATGGATATTTTATCGCTGAACTATCGGCGGAAACAGTCGCCTGCACAGCGCCAAACCAGTGGCAGCTGAGCAAAAAGGTGAATCTGGAACGCGCTCTAAAACTTGGGGATACGCTGGACGGACATATAGTAAGCGGGCATGTGGACGGCTTTGCAACGATACTCGCAATTGAAGATTCTGGCGATTCCCACATTTTGACACTGCTTGCACCGCCTGAGCTTTCGCGTTTCATTGCGCAGAAAGGCTCGGTCACGCTGGACGGCGTGTCG
>SXRF01000027.1 GCA_005792635.1 Rickettsiales bacterium | reverse complement strand
AGGGCATCATCGCCGCTGCACGGGAAGTGAACCTCCATGTGCCACTCGTGGTGCGCTTGGAAGGCACAAATGTGGAGCTGGGTAAAAAGATGTTGGCATCTTCTGGACTTGCCATCACCCCTGCTGATAACCTCGCCGACGCTGCTGAAAAAATCGTGGCGGCGGTGAAGAGGAAAGCGGCTTAGATATTGAATTAAGGAATTGGAGAACTAAAGAAGCAAGCTAATTATGAACTTAGGTATTAAAAATATAAATGATTTTATCGGGCAACAGATCGCTATTTCTGCTCCAGATAAATACAAGCCTATATACCGCCTTGCTCAGTCCGCCATTTACGCAGTGCATTATCCAGCCGATGTTAAAAGAAAACTAAAAAAAATTTATATAGAACTTGGCATGACTCGTATTGTAAAAGGAAATGTATATATTTCAATGCAAGCAGATAAAGACATTAAAGCAGCTATAAAATTAGCTGATTTGCACAAAAAAGAGCTATTAGAGTATATTTCTATTAGTGTGGATGAAAAAGACTTATTAGAAAAAGTTGTAGAATTCATCTTGTTTAAGTATACCGCTGACTCGTTACCGTTTAATATTAACAATAAATACCTCCCAATGTTGACTGAGGGATGGACTTTTAATCGAGCTTTAGAAGAATACAAAAAAATAATGTAAATTAATAAAATGTGTTACTATTGCTTTTGCAATTTTAGTGGAGCTTAACTAATGCGCCTAGTGCTTGAGAATATAGATGATGTAATCGGCAGACAAATTGCCCTGTCTGCTGCGGAGCATAATCGTACTATTGAGGAGGAAGCGGTGTTTGTTCTGAAGGAAAAATTTTCTGAGTTTTCTGTCCCTGAACAAATACTACATGATATTCGGAAAAAATCAGGCAATCCCCTTGAAAAATTTCAGATGATACAAGAGATTTTTCTGGAAAAGAGAGGCGGCATAGAGTTCAGTGATTCTGCACAAATTATTCGTGAGTCAAGAGATAATGACTTGGTGTCATCCTGTGGAACGCCGAAGGCGTTAGCACAGGATCTATAAAAGGCAAAAAATGAGCAAAACTGGTTATGTTTATTTCATGTCCAACAAAAAAGATGGTGTGATTTATATAGGTGTAACCAGCGATTTAATAAAAAGAGTTTATGAACATAAGGCAGGAGCTGTTGAAGGATTTACTAAAAAATACAATCTGAAAAATTTAGTATATTTTGAAGTTTTTGAAGATATAGAAACAGCGATTTTATATGAGAAAAAACTTAAAAATGTTCACAGAAAAAAGAAAATAGGTATTATAGAAAAATTGAATCCGCAGTGGAATGATTTATACGAGGAAATAACTAAATAGATCCTGTGCTATTGCCTTCGGCAATCCACAGGATGACAACTAAAAAAGGAACAAAACATGTCAATACTAATAAACAAAAACACTAAAGTAATTTGCCAAGGCTTCACAGGTCGTGAAGGCACTTACCACTCCGAGCAAGCCGTGGCGTATGGCACGAAAATGGTCGGCGGCGTGACCCCGGGGAAAGGCGGCACGACGCATATTGACCTGCCCGTATTCAACACCGTTGAGGAAGCGGTGCAGAAAACTGGCGCGAATGCCAGCGTGATTTATGTTCCACCAAAATTCGCGGCGGATGCAATTTTGGAAGCCATTGACGCACAAATTGAACTTGCGATTTGCATCACCGAGGGTATTCCTGTTTTGGATATGGTGAAGGTAAAACGCGCTTTATCAGGCAGCAAAACCCGCCTTGTTGGGCCAAACTGCCCAGGGGTTATTACGCCCGCGGAATGCAAAATCGGCATCATGCCGGGGCATATCCACAAAAAAGGCTCAATCGGAATTGTTTCGCGCTCGGGAACGCTGACTTACGAAGCAGTGGCGCAAACCTCGGCGGAGGGCTTGGGGCAATCAACCTGCGTGGGTATTGGCGGCGACCCAGTGAACGGCACGAACTTTATTGATGTGTTGGATTTGTTCCTGCATGACCCTGAGACGCAAGCGATCGTAATGATCGGCGAAATCGGCGGCGACGCAGAGGAGCAAGCGGCAGATTTCCTTCGTCGTAGCAAAATCAAAAAACCTGTGGTTGGCTTTATCGCTGGACGCACTGCTCCTCCGGGGCGCAGAATGGGTCACGCTGGCGCGATTGTTTCTGGCGGCAAAGGTGGTGCGGATGACAAGATTGAGGCAATGAAATCCGCAGGTATCGTCGTTTCCGATTCCCCCGCTGCCCTCGGCCGCACCATGGCGGAATTGCTGAAGAAAAAGGCAGCTTAATCCGAAGAATTGGAGAACTTGGGAATTGGAGAAATGGAGAAAAACTTTGTAGATGATGTTAGAAAACTAAAAGTTTTCAGTGTAGCCTATGATGTTTCCATTGAGATTCACAAACGAAGCTTGCTATTCCCTAAGATAGAACAATATGCGCTTGCAGACCAAATGCGAAGAGTCAGCAAATCTGTGTGTGCTAATTTAGCTGAGGGATTTATTAAGCAAAGCCATTCCAAGCCAGAATTCAAACGATATATAACATTTTCTCTCGGCTCTGCTAATGAGATGATGTTGTGGTTGTCATATGCTTTTGATTTGGGGTATATAGAAGGTCAAGAATTTCAAAAATGGTCTAAGATGTATAATTCTGTTATTTCAATGATGATTAGCCTAAGGAATAAAATCAAATGAATGATTCTCTCCAATTCTCCAGTTCTCCAATTCCTCAGTTCCTCTTTGCTGGTAACGCAACCTTTATTGAAGAACTTTTTGAACGCTATCTTGCCGATCCGAACTCTGTTGATGCCAGCTGGCGCGAGTTTTTCCGCGACAGCACCAGTGGCTCTGGCGCAAGCCAGCGCAGTGCAAGCTGGGCGCGGGTGAAGACGCAGGTTATCGGAGCGGTTGATGCCGAAGCTGTAAAACCAGCTACAGATAAAAAAACACCAAACTCCACACTCAACACTCCACACTCCGACAGCGAAGCTGTAGAGAAATTCGCCCACGACTCCATCCGCGCGATTATGATGGTGCGGGCATATCGCGTGCGCGGGCATTTGCTGGCGAATCTTGACCCGCTGGGCATTGAGGTGAACGCGCCGCATTCCGAGCTTGACCCGAAAAGTTACGGCTTTACC
Source organism: Rickettsiales bacterium (assembly GCA_005792635.1). Taxonomy (GTDB): domain Bacteria; phylum Pseudomonadota; class Alphaproteobacteria; order Rickettsiales; family SXRF01; genus SXRF01. The sequence goes on along the minus strand of SXRF01000027.1, from coordinate 1,726 downwards.
GATGCGGACATGGACAAGGAAATTTTCCTTGATGGCTCGCTCGGCATCAAAAAAGCAACCTTGCGCGAAATTGTGGCTATACTCCGTCAAACTTATTGCGGGCATATCGGCGTGGAATTCATGCACATACAGCATCCCGAGCAAAAAGCTTGGGTGCAAAAACGCTTTGAGCAAGAGCGCGGAAAATTCGGTTTTTCAGCCGAGGAAAAAAAGGATATTTGGAACACGCTGGTGGAGGTTGAGGCGTTTGAGCAATTTGTGCAGCTGAAATATACTGGCACAAAACGCTTCTCCGCGCAGGGCGGCGACGCGCTGATGCCCGCGCTAGAGGCGATTATCAACCGCGCAGCGAAGGGCGGCGTGAAGGAAATCGTCCTGGGAATGCCGCATCGCGGGCGCATGAATGTGCTGACCACCACCATGAAAAAACCATATGTTGAGCTGCTTTCCATCTTCGGCGGGAATATGGATTTCCCTGATTGGGTGACCTCTTCGGGCGATGTGAAATATCATTTGGGAACATCCACCGACCGCGAAACGCCACACGGCAAAATCCATTTGTCCCTCCTCGCCAACCCTTCGCATCTCGAGGCGGTGAACCCTGTGGTGGTCGGCAAAGTTCGCGCCAAGCAAGATATTTATGGCGACACGGTGGACAAAGGCAGCGTGATGGGCGTTATGCTGCATGGCGACGCAGCGTTTTCTGGGCAAGGCTCTGTGCCTGAAGTTCTCGCTCTTTCCGAGCTGCGCGGTTATCGCACAGGTGGCACAATCCACGTTATTGTGAACAACCAAATCGGCTTTACCACCAGCCCGAAATATTCGCGCTTTACGCCATACCCAACCGATGTGGCGAAGGCTGTGCAAGCTCCGATTTTCCATGTGAATGGCGACGACCCCGAGGCGGTGGTTTTCGTTTGTCGCTTGGCGGCGGAATTCCGCCAAGAGTTCAAGCGCGACGCGGTGGTTGATATATTTTGTTACCGCAAATATGGGCATAATGAATCCGACGAGCCAGCATTCACCCAACCGATTATGTATAAAGCAATCGCCAAAAAACCCCTGCCCGCGAAGATTTATTCCGATAAATTAGTGGCGGAAGGAACGCTAACTCAAGCCGAGGTGGACGCGAAATTCGCTGAATTCAAAGCGTTTTATGAGAAAGAATTTGAAGCTGCAAAAACCTATAAACCCAGCAAAGCGGACTGGCTGGAAGGCGAATGGGCGGGACTGCAAAAACCAACTGGCGAACACCCAGAAGGCAATACGGGTGTTGCGCCAGAACGCCTAAAACAAATCGGGCTAGCACTCGCCAAAACTCCCGAGAATATCAAGGTGAATTCCAAAATCATTCGCCAGCTTGAGGCGAAAAAACAGATGATGGAAACGGGAAAAGGATTGGACTGGGCGATGGGCGAGGCTCTGGCGTTTGGCAGCTTGCTCGCTGATGGTTCGGGCGTGCGCCTTTCGGGGCAGGATTGCGGTCGCGGAACATTCTCGCATCGCCATAGTGTCCTCGTGGATCAGGAAACCGAGGAACGCTATATTCCGCTTAATAATCTCGGCATCAAGCAAGCGCAATATGAAGTTATTGACAGCTCACTTTCCGAATTTGCCATTCTTGGTTTTGAATATGGCTACAGCCTCGGGCTGCCGAATTCGCTGACTATTTGGGAGGCGCAGTTCGGCGATTTTGCCCACGGCGCACAAGTTATTATTGACCAGT
>SXRF01000026.1 GCA_005792635.1 Rickettsiales bacterium | reverse complement strand
GTCTGATGAGCTGACCGATTTTAACGGCACTATCCTTGGTAAGGGCGGTGTAAATGGCGGCAATGGTGGCGTTGCCGAAGTTTCGTCTAAGGGCGAGCTGGGCTTTAACGGCTTCGCTGACCTAACCGCGCCAAAAGGCGACGCGGGGACTTTGTTATTTGATCCTAACAGTCTTTATATAAGCAATATGGCGGATCATTATTTTGGTACTGATCACTTTGTAAATAATGCTGCTATCGTAGCGATCCTAAATGGCGGGACAAATGTTATCGAAACTGCACTTAATGATGTTGTTGTTTTGTCTGATGTAATTTGGTCGGGTGCTGGCTCGCTAACCCTTAACGCTGGTGATGATATTGTTGTGAATGCAGATATTAAATCTTCGTATAATACTGGGAATAATGGTTGGTTCTTCTGCTCTGACTCTACAAAAGGAGCGATTACTTTAATTGCTGGCGATAAGATAACTCTGGGTGGGGCGGATATTTCTACCAATACAGGGAAATTTTATGCTCGTGGTGTTGATTTTTCAATGAGCAACAGCAGCATAAGGAGTGCTAACTCTAGCGTCATTATTAAAAATAGCGGAATTTTTTCAAGCAATCTTAATGGTGTTTTAAGTGGTAAGCTCGTGGCACTTAATCAAAATACTGGTGGTTCAAAATTAAATGCGATGAATGCTAGCAGTACGAATTCTACGCTGCTTTCTAGAACAAACAAAGACGGAAGTGTTACATATGTAAGTAGCAACACTTGGGTTATTGCAGCAATATATCACTTTTTATTAGGGTTAAAAGGCGTATAGTATATAGTGTTGGTTGGTTTTCGCATTCGCTATGTCAATCTGTTATTTGTCATCTGAATCAAAGCGGCGTTACGCTCGCCATATAGTTTTGCCTGAAATCGGCGAAATTGGTCAGGAAAAACTGCTGGCAGCGAGCGTGCTGGTTATTGGTGCGGGTGGTCTTGGCAGCAGTGCGATTGCCTATTTAGCGGCGGCGGGAATTGGCAAAATAGGAATTGTTGAGCCAGACCGCGTCGAGCTTTCCAACCTGCAACGGCAAATTTTGTTTGAAACTTCGGACATTGGACGCAGCAAGGGCAGAGCCGCGCAAGACCGCATCCATGAAATAAATCCCGATTGTAAAATAGAGGTTTTTGAACATAGATTTACGCCAGAAAATGGTCAGGAATTGTTGGAAAAATTTGATATTGTGGTGGATGGCTGCGATAATTTTGCTACGCGTTTTGCCGTTTCCGAGGCGTGCCTGCTCGCAAAAAAAACGCTGATTTCGGCGGCGATTAGTGGCTTTTCTGCCCAGCTTTCCACATTCAAGCCATATCTGGGAAAACCGCACCCATGTTATCGTTGCCTTGTTCCTGAAATGCCAAATACCCAGCGCGACTGCAAACAAGAGGGAATTATTGGGCCGCTCGCAGGGATGCTTGGCTCTATGCAGGCATTAGAAGTGATAAAAGAATTGTTGGGCATAGGCAAAACTTTGTCGGGAAAACTTCTTGTCATTGATGCTCTTAGCATGGAAATTCGCAAAATAAATTTACCAAAGGATGCAGCTTGCGGATGCGGCAAAAACTAAGTTCTGGCGTTTAACTCTATTTTGTTATAGAATGTTCTTCGTTACATAAGATCTAGGTTCTACCCATAAATTCTACTATAGCTTGCTGCAAATGGCAGTTTCCTGCGCTTCCGTTGCTCATGTACACAAATCCCACTTGTGGATTTGTTACATACACTCCGCTACGGTTCTCGGAAAACAGCCATTTTCGCTACGCTCTAGCGAATTTCTGGGCAGAACCTAATATTCCGTAAAATTTGTTACCAACAAATGACTGGAGGTTTTTATGAATACGATGACCGCTAGTAGGAAAGCTTCTACTGCCCCTACAAAGACTGTAAAAAATTCCCTTATTGATAAATATTTGCTGGAGCTGGAGGATGTCTGCGCTCGCCTGCTGGAGATGCAATTTGCCTCGCGCGGCGATACGGAGCGCATAATCTGGCAGCAAAGATTCAAGAATATTGTGACTTCGGTGTCGCTGGCACTTTCGGAGATAAAAGGGCCGAGGAAGTTTCACTTCCATTATCGGCATGACGCAAAAGACGATTCGCTGATGCGCCCTGTTCTGGAAAACCCGATTGATTTATTGGCGCATAGCTGCGAGATGGCACTGGCGGAATCAGCCAGAAAGCTGTCTGGTGTGCATGATGGGGATTTGGTGATGGCGTGGCGCAATCTGGAAAGCGCACTGCGGAATTTTCTGCTTGGTTATCGGCGGGAAAGCAAAGTTTAACGGCGGTTGGAAAACCAGTTTTCTGCCTGTTCCAAGCCCTGTTTATCGCCGATATGCAGCCAGCTTCCGTCGTGGATTATCGCGCCGATGCGCTTTAGGTCTTTATAAAAAATATTGAGCGAGAATTTTCCGTCGGGTGAATTTTCAAATAGTCGCGGATGGAGAATTTGAATTCCTGTGAATACTAGCGGCGCGGTTTCGCCCTCCACTCGGCGGCGTAGCTTGCCATCATCCATGAAAAAATCCCCCGCCCCATCATAGCCAATTGCATCCTCTAGCTTATGCAATAGGAGCATAGCGTCCATCGTATCCGCGTCAAAATTCCGCGCTAATTTTTCTAGTGTTGGCGTGTCTCCATCAATAGCGATTACATCACTATTTATCACAAAAAACGGAGCGTCACCAAGCAGCGGCAAAGCGTTTTTTACGCCGCCGCCTGTTTCTAAAATTTCATTCTCCCGCGAGATAATTATTTGCGGATTTCCGCCCCGCGCCCGCAAATGCGCTTCCATAATTTCCGCCAGATAATGACTATTCACCACCGCTTTTTGCACGCCACTTGCCGCCAGCCAGTCTAGCGCATGGTCAATCAGCGGTTTTCCCGCCACTTTTACCAATGGCTTGGGTATCGTGTCGGTTAGCGGGCGCATCCGCGTGCCGAACCCTGCTGCCATGACGATTGCGGTTTCGGGAAGTTTCATTGTCCCACCTCATGCCTTAGCCTAGCTGGAATATTTTTATCCAGCCATTCGCGCAGTGGCGCAAGGTTTTGATGCTCAAGGTCGCGCTCCAGATACCCCCAAACGCGAGGCAGATATTGCAAATAATTTTGCTTCCCATCGCGCACAGCAAGGCGCACGAATATGCCGATTATTTTGCTGTTTCGCTGCGCTCCTAGCACGCTATAGGCGGTGTTAAAGCGTGCCGCATCTGCGCCTGTTTTTGCCAAATATCTGGCAATCATTTCTTGCGCCAGTTCGCTTGGCACATCGCGCCGCGCATCCTCTAGCAGCGACACCATGTCATACGCCGCGTCGCCGATTACACCGTCCTGAAAATCCAACAAACCAAGGCGTTTTGCACCAGCGCGACTTGGCAACCACATAAGATTATCAGCGTGGAAATCGCGGTGAACAAAAATATTTTGCGCGAGTGGAGCATTTGCCAGAATTCCTTGCCAGATAGCAAGATATTCAGTGCGTAAGCTAGCAGACTTTTCCGCACCCAAAATCTTTGGCAAAAACCAGTCGCAGAACAAGGTAACTTCGCGCATATAAAGTTCAAGGTTATAGCAGGGAAGGGCGATGCTGGGAAGGCTCTGCCACTGCGCCAGAAGGTCAATCGCTGCCTCGTATAATTTTGTTTCCTGACTAGGATTTTTTGAAACAACCCGCGAAAAACTCTCATCGCCAAAATCCTCCAGCAATAATAAACCAGCCGCCATATTGCGGGCGAGGATTTCGGGTGCGCTATAGCCGTTACTATATAAATATTCCGCAATCGTAACGAATGCTTGAAAATTTTCGCCCTCAGCTGGACTGTCCATTATCATTGCTGATTTTTCGCCCAGCACAGCGCGAACATAGCGGCGGCTGGACGCATCCCCCGCCAACGGTTGCAACTGCGCCCCAGCAAACGCCGTTTTGCTTATAAAATGGCTAATTTCTTCAGGCGTTCTTGCCATGCTTCATTCCCTATTAATTCTATATTTCGTCCGTCATTCTCAAGTTTTAGCATAATTTTTAGCGCATTTTTTGGTGCGTCATCGCCCATTATTTCTGGCCATTCAATGAGGGTTATGCCGTTTTCAAATGCTTCCTCCAGCCCGAGTTCATATAGTTCATCGCGGTGTTTTAAGCGGTAAAAATCGCAATGCCACAGATGCCCACCATTTTTAAGCCCAGTTTTAAGAGGATAGTTTTGCACGATGGTAAAGGTTGGGCTGGTGATTTCTTCGCTGACCTCTGATAGTTCGCGGATAAAGCCACGGGCAAATGAGGTTTTCCCTGCGCCCACCTCACCATATAATAATATGCAGTCGCCAATATTGCATAGCCCAGCAAGCCCAGCGGCAAAAGCTTTTGTTTCCGCCTCGTCGCGCAAAAAACCGCTAAAAATACTAATCGCGCTCATCTAGCCACGCCATTTGTATGGCTTCCAATATTTTTTCGTTGCAGCCATCAGGAGAATCATTGAATTCTGGCAGTGCCAAAATCCACTCGCGCAAATCGGTAAAACGCAGATTGACATTATCAGCGTCAGGGTACAATTCCTCAAGACGGATGGCAATTTCACGAATATCTATCCAGCGCATAATTCATCTTTCATATATTTTTTATTACTCCTTTGCATTCTATGGTAGCATTTACCTATATGCAATTGTTTAGGTTAGGTTCTGCCCATGAATTCTACTATAGCTTGCTGCAAATGGTAGTTTCCTGCGCTTCCGTTGCTCATGTATAAAACATACACTGCGCTACGGTTCTCGGAAACCACCATTTTCGCTATGCTCTAGCGAATTCCGCAACAGAACCTGATTATCGACACTATAAAAAAAACTGTTTTTTATTTTATAATAATCATGTACATAGTTATTTGTTTGTGGATTAATTTTTTCTATCAGAATGAAAAATATTATGATTTATCAGAAAAAACATTCGTATAAAAGTTTGCTTGCTTCTTCTTGTTCAAGCACTTTGTTTGGCGTTTTGTTCGGCTCTTTATTCTGTGGGGTTGCTTATATTCCTTCGGCTTTGGCTGAAAATAATCCTCTGATGATTACTGTTCCTAATATTAAGGACAAAAAAACAGCGAAATCTTTTATTGATTTGGTTGATGAAAAATCTGAAAAGCTTTGCCGCAAAAGTGATGCTGGATGTATTACAAAAACGCCTGTTACCAGTTATTTACAAGTGCCGCCGCCAGTAAAAATAGTTTCTGCTAATGCTAGCTTGCCGTGGCTGCAAGAACAGGGCAGCACTGCCTCGAAAAATGTTTTTTTTGAGCGCGTTGCTAGCCGCGCGGTGAAGGATGCGCAAACAAACGCTGCCGCCACAAAAACACAAGCTGTTGCTGGTTACACTATAAAAGGAAATTCAATCGCTGAAGCTGCGCAGGTGAACCCTGTGTTGCTTGCGGAGCTTGCGCCAGCGGCGGGTGGTGATGCCGTTGCAGAAAAGCCTATAGAAGAAAAACCAGCTGTTGGCAGTGTACCGCTTATTGCATTGCCAGAGGCTGTCGTCCCTAATTTGCCTAGTCCAGATTTATTAAAACCCAAACAGGAAGAGCAAATACAGCCATCTGCTGAGATCCCTCCTGCGCCACCAACTTCTGCGCCAGCGACGGAAGCTTTGATCGCGAGCAAGGAAACTGTTGAGATAGTGCCGCCAGCTGAAGACGCTGTTATTTTGCCAACAACCAAGAAAGCCGCTGTTGGTTCTGTTGAGCAGATGGTAACTCCCGCTGTGCCTTTATTATCGCAGCCAACGGCAGCATTGCCAGATGTTAATTATGTTCCGCCAGAAAACAAGACAGAAAACGACATTGAAAAACCAGCAAAAAAATCCTCTGCGGGGAAAAAATCTTCCCCAAAAACTGTAAAGCCAGTTGATTCAAAGCTGGTGAAAAAAAGTACGCAGTCAGATAAGGTATTGGCGGATACGGCACTGGCGGACGCGGTTGATGACGGTGCTGAAACGCTGTCGCCTGACAGTGTTAAGCTGTTAAACGCAGTAAAGCCACCTTCCCAAAAATCCAAGCCTGCAACTAATGAAAAAATCGATGTTAGTCACGGACATGATATGCAGGATTTGTTCAAAGAGCGCGGTGGTGTTGCACAGTCGCCAGCCAGCCAGATTTTGGGGGTGAAGGTTGAGAAAAAAACGCAAGCTCTGGACGCGGACGCTGAGCTGGATAATGCCTACAATGCGGTAAATTCTGGGCAAAGCGAAGCAGCAATAGCTATTTACCAGTCTATATTGGATAATTCTCCGAATAATAAACAGGCTCTTTTTGGGCTTGCCACCATGTATCATCGCGCTCGTCAGTTTGACAAGGCTCGCCCGCTTTATGCACGGTTGCTGGCAATTGATCCACAAAACCGCGATGGATTTAATAATTTTTTGGTATTGCTGGCGGATGAAGCCCCGAAAGAAGCGTTGGGAGAGCTGGAAAAACTGGAAGATAAAAACCCTAGTTTTGCTACCATCCCAGCGCAAATAGCAGTTATTTATCAGAAGCTTGGTGATAAGGACAAGGCAATTGATAAGATGTTCCGCGCCGTTGCTCTTGCCCCCGAGAATTTAACTTATCGTTATAATTTGGCTATCATGTTGGATAAGCAGAAGAATTATGATGAGGCTGCTAAGCTTTATCGTCAATTGATAGAGGCTTCAGCGCGTGGCGAAAAAATCCCTGGAAAAATCTCGGATATTCAGCAAAGATTAACCTTTATAAGTTCTAATAGGTAGATAAGGCGCGATGAAAATCGTCGCAAAAACCTAAAGGAACTAAAAATGGAAATCACTGATTTATTGATTTTTACCCAAAAAAACAAAGCTTCGGATTTACATCTATCTCCGAATAGTCCGCCGATATTGCGTATTAATGGCGAAATGATCCCATATAAAGGGGCGGTGTTATTATCTGCGGATGAAATAAAGCAAATGCTATACGCGATTATGACCGAGCAGCAACGCACGGAATATGAGCGCGAGCTTGAGTTGGATTTTGCTATTTCTTTTGGCAATGATTTGCGTTTTCGTGTGAATGTTTTTAATACTCTAAACGGGGCGGCGGCGGTTTTGCGTAGTATTCCCAACCGCGTTCTTAGCTTAGAAGAGCTTGGTGCGCCAGAAATTCTTAAAAAACTTTGCGGTTTGCATAAGGGCTTGCTTCTTATTACTGGGCCGACGGGTTCAGGTAAATCGACAACGCTTGCGGCGATGATTGACTATATAAATACCAATGATGCCAAGCATATAATTACCATTGAAGATCCTGTTGAATTTATTCACAACTCTAAAAAATCGCTCATCAATCAGCGCGAAGTTGGGAAAAGTACGCGCTCATTTGCAAAAGCGTTGCGTAGCGCACTGCGCGAAGATCCTGATGTGGTGTTGGTTGGCGAGTTGCGCGATATGGAAACCATCCAGCTTGCGCTGACAGCAGCGGAAACTGGGCATTTAGTGATGGCAACCTTGCACACCAATTCTGCGCCAAAAACCATAGATCGTATAATCGATGTTTTTCCTTCTGGCGATAAAGAAATGGTTCGTGCCATGCTTTCCATCTCGCTGGAAGCAGTGGTAACGCAGACATTGCTTAAACAAAAAGAAGGCGGTCGAGTTGCTGCACATGAAATTATGCTGGGAACACCAGCCGTCCGCAACCTCATCCGCGAAGCGCGTATATCACAACTTTATTCGCTGATACAAATGGGCAGTAAGATTGGCATGAACACTATGAAGGACAGTATTTTTGCCCTCCTCAATCAAGGAATTATTAGTGAAGAAGTTGCGCGATCAGCACTAAACACCAGCACTTCCGATGATTCAGAAAATCTGGTGGAAAAAGCCAGCAAGGCAGGTGATCATTCGTCTTCACCTGTAAAAAATAAAGCAAGCGGATTTTAGAATTAAGAGAGTGTTTTTATGGCTATAAATATTGACGGAGTATTCAAGGAATTAGTGGAAACAGGCGCGTCTGATTGTTATTTTACGGTTGGAATGCCGCCAGTTTTTCGCTTTAGCAGTAAAATGGAAGCGCAAAATTGCGAGCGTTTGTCGGATGATGATATTAATTCTATATTGCTTGCTTTGCTTGAGCCTGATGCTCTGGTTGAGTTTGAAAGCACACTTGAATATAACACAGCGATTATGTGGCAGGGGGCGCGTTTTCGCCTGAACGCCTTCCGCCAAAGAAAACATGCTGGCATAGTTTTACGCCGCATCAAAACTGAAATACCATCCCTAAAGCAATTAGGGCTTCCGCCAGTTTATGGGGATCTGATTTTGGAAAAGCGTGGTCTAGTGTTGGTTATGGGGGCGACGGGTTCTGGTAAATCAACTTCTCTGGCTGCGATGCTCGAACATAGAAACACCCATGGTTCTGGGCATGTTGTAACCATTGAAGACCCGATTGAATTTATCCACGAACATAATAAATGTATTTTTTCCCAGCGTGATGTGGGGATAGACACCTATTCTTTTGGCATAGCTCTAAAAAACGCACTGCGACAATCACCAGATGTAATTGTTATTGGTGAAATTCGTGATCGTGAAACCATGGAGCATGCCATGAATTTCTCAGAAACTGGGCATTTATGCGTTGCGACTCTACATGCTAATAATGCTAATCAAGCGATAGAGCGGATTGTGAATTTTTTTCCTGAGGAACGGCATAAGCAAATATTGCAAAATTTATCGCTTAATTTGCGCGGAGTGCTTACGCAAAGATTATTGCAAAACACGCATGGCGAGCGCAGCATAGCACTAGAAATCATGTTAAATAAAGGGCTTATCCGCGAGCTAATAGCAGAAGGGCGAGTTCAAGAGATCCATGATTTAATAGAAAAAGGACGCGATATGGGGATGCAAACATTTGACCAGTCCTTGCTTGATTTATATAAAGAAGGCATGATAACGCAAGCGGCAGCACTGACCGAATCCGACCATCCGGGGAATTTGCGCCTGCTTATTAAGCAATATGAAATGGGCGGAAATGCAGGGGCTATGGCTAGTATGAATAATATTACTCTTGATAATCAGTTTTGATATTATGCCTACCATGCGATTATTGCGTTTCATAATTTATGGAATTACAGCCGTTGTCGTCTATGGTTGCGCCGTTGCATCACATGATAATGCGACCGATTGGGAACATATAAATTACAGTAAAATTTTCTGCAATGACCAAAAAGATCCTAACTCCAAAGACTCTAGCGTTTCTTGTAAAATATCAGGAAATGATGATGTGAGCGCGATTGGCAAGGGAAAAAGGTAGTTTTTAAGCGGAAGCTTGACTGATTACCCATTTTTGTAGTACACAACCAGCCTTATGAAACAATAGGGGAATGGTAATCATGGCATCAACTGTAAAATCTACAGTAAGTTCTGGAACAAAATCTGGGGCAAAGAGTTCCCTTATTTCCAAATTATGGTTTCGCGTGTTGCTTGGCTTGCTGATGGGCGTTGCGTTTGGCTTTGCTATTGGCGGCGTTAGTGCCAATAATCCGACTGGAGTTGACGGGAAAACCATCCTCACGGAATATGTGAAGCCTGTTGGCACGGTATTCATAAATATGATTAAAATGGTGGTAATCCCATTGATTTTCTTCTCGCTAGTAAGCGGTATTACCAGCATGACCAACGCCGAATCCTTCAAACGGATTGGATTTAAGGCAGTTAGCGCGTTCTTGATGACGGGTGCGGTTGCTGTTTGTATTGGGCTATTATTTGGCTCAATTTTCCATCCCGGAGTTGGCGTGGATCTTTCCGCGCTTAAAGCGCAAGTTGGTTCGGTTGCGCCTGCTTCTGCGCCCAAAGAAGTTAGCCTCATCCAGATTTTTGTTGATATGGTTTCCACCAATATTTTTAAGTCCATGGCTGATGACCATATCCTGCAAGTGGTGGTATTTGCGATTTTCGTGGGTATTACGCTTAATTCCCTTGGTGAAAAAGTGCAAAACCTGACTGACATCTGCAAATCAGCGGCGCAGTTAGTGTTCAAGATGATTGAAACGGTGATTAAATTCTCGCCTTATGGTGTGTTTGCGCTCACCTCATGGGTAGTGGGGACGCAAGGTCTGGAGATATTATTCGCGCTACTTAAATTGGTTGGCGTGGTGATGGGCGCGTTGTTCACTCAATATATTTTGTTTGGCGTTATGGTGATAGTTTTCGCCCGCATATCACCGATGCCTTTTTACCGCAAAATGGCGGAAGCCCAGCTTCTTGCCTTTTCTACCAGCAGTAGTAAAGCCACTCTTTCCACCGCTATGCGCGTGGTTAATGAGAAAATCGGCGTGTCAAAAAGCACAACTTCTTTTGTGCTGCCGCTTGGCGCATCAATCAACATGGACGGTACGGCGATTTACCTCGGCATCTGCGCTCTGTTCTTCTCGCAGGCTTACGGCATCCCTATTGACGGGCATCATTATTTTATCCTCATCCTCACCGCCACCCTTGGCTCAATTGGTGCAGCGGGCATTCCGGGTGGCTCGCTGATTATGATGGGTATGGTGCTGACCTCTGTTGGCTTGCCGCTAGAGGGCATTGCGCTGATTGCAGGCGTTGACCGCATTTTGGATATGATGCGTACCACAGTGAATATCACTGGTGATTCGCTGATTACCATGCTGGTTGATAAATCCGAAGGTACGATGGATGTTGCGACCTACCGCGATATGGATAAGTAGAACCCCTTACAAACTAATTTTAGCTTCAAATCTGCTTGCGATAGAGCCTCCTCGAAACAAGTCAGTTATGAAGAATAACCTCATGTTTCTCGGTATCCATCGCTTCGCGCTTTTTTGCTAAAATTAGTTTGTAAGAGAGTTCTATAGTTTATTAGCGGCTGACTGGCTAATCATCGCCACAATTCGCTCTAAACTTGCCTTTGCGTCGCCGCCGTCAAGGCTTTCAAAATTTGTGCCGAGGGATTTTACCAGATAGGCGGTGATTTCGTCTGGCGGGTTGCGCCCGCGCCCAGAAACAATCACCTCGCCGTAACCATCTGCCACGAAATTCTGGATATTATATTTTTCGGCAACGGCGGCTTGAAATTGTTTGATTAATTCAGGTTTTACCGCCAGATAGCACCAGTAAAACCCTCCGCGCTCCATCATCCCGCGCAGGAGTATGACAATGCGCTGTTCCCCTCGCTCTTCCGTTTTGGTTTCTTGCATCATCTACTAGTAACCGCGGAAACCGCAGTCCCGCACCTGTGTAGCAAATCGCTAACAAATTCACCAGTTATACCGCCAACAACTGCGGCTATACCTAATTTTGCAACTGAGCTTATCGCTACAGCAGAGAATATTTCAGGTGACACAGCAACAAACGCTGTCGCAAACGCCGCTCCTACCAAGACTGCTCCCCAACTAATATCCTTTAATGCCATAAAACTTCTCCTTTTATTTATCTTACACTACTACTTATACCATAAAAAATCATTAATTTATATGACAATTTTGTGAATTAATTGTGACAATCGCGGCGCAAATATGCTAAAATGCCCATATTATGACCAAAATCACCTGCACCCGCCGCATTGAATTTGATGCTGCCCACCGCGTTCTTGACCATGAAAGCAAGTGTAAAAACCTGCATGGGCATCGCTATTCCATTGAGGCAAGCTTTGCGGTGGAAAGTGCGGAAAGCCTTGATAACCTTGGTCGGGTGGTGGATTTTGGCGTAATCCGCGAGCGGCTGGGAAAATGGGTGGATGATAACTGGGATCACACCACCATCCTGCATGAGCGCGACCGAGAACTGGGCGAAAATATCAGCAAAATCACCGAACAAAGCATTTTCTACCTGCCGACCAACCCAACCGCCGAGAATATGGCGATTTATTTGCTGGAAACCATCTGTCCGCCGCTATTTGCCGATGCGGGCGTCACCTGCACCCAAATCCGTCTGCACGAAACACCTAATTGTTCGGTGGTGGTTGACTAGCGGGCAATAGAGGCGTTGGGAGGTGCAGCGTGAAATTTCCTTGCCGCCGCCTCAAGAGCCAGTTGCAATAGATTTTTCCCAGTATCATTGGAAGTTATAACCACTCCGCTTTCTTTAAGTTGTGCGATTATATCATTAGCAGACTTAGCCTTGCGGCTGTCCTCATTGCTTATTATACCATCACCACCCAAATCAAGCTTTGCAACCGCCGAGCGCACTGGTTCAGGCAATCCTTGCAAATCCGATAGATTAACGCCAATTTCCGCAGCAGTTTCCGCACCAGCTTTTTTGCCAATATCTATGTGTTTTTTTTCTGCTATTGTTCTTGAGCTGGTGAAGCCAGCAAGTTTTTGATCGTGTAGGTCAACAATGTCTTTGTCAACTTTATTGCCATCATTGCCAGAAATATAGGTGATTTTATCACCATTTACTGCGCTTACAATCCCTACATGATAGCCACTTCCTCCATTGCGGTGGAACAAAATGGCATCGCCAACCTCTGGCTTGTAGCCATCGCCTTTTTCGTGGAATGCTCCATATTTTTCGCCATATTCTTTATAGCTTGCTGCACTTTTGAAATTTGCACCCTTATATACATCGGGCATGGTTTGTGAGAAAATATATTCAGCAAACCCACCACACCAAGGCTGCCCTTGTGCAACACCGCTTAATTGAACGATTGCGCCACAGTTATTTCCGCCCTGTTCTTTTTCTCCAATAAATTTTTCAGCAAGAGCCGCCGCTTTCTCTCCGCCGTCAACATCTGGTAGGTTTTCTGATAGTCCTAGAAGTTGGCGCATAGAATCATATTTTTCTTTATATGCACTAGGAAGTTTTCTTAATGCCTCTGCTTTTTTCTCATCTGGCTGCCTATCAAAAGTTCCCATCAAGTTTTTCATGTCACCAAAGTCTAAATCACCAGTAAGCAAGCCAAACAAAAGCATCAACAATCCCGCAAAAGGATTGGTTTCCATAAGCTTGCTTATTGTTTGATATTGATCTTCTTCATCTTCTTGTGCAGGGCGTGTTCTGCTTATTTCTACGCGGTTATCATTTGGGGTTTCTTCTCCCGCTTGGTCTGTAAAGCGGTATTCCGCTGCCTTATGCTCGCCAGTTTTTCCTGATCTAAATGTATCTAGGCGGTTCAACCATCCCTTCAGGTTTTTTGCATATTTTTCTGGCTTTACAGTTGCTAACCTTTCATATTCTGTCTTCCGCATTTCAAGCAAATCTTCCCGCGATGCGCCGTTTTTTGCTGCAGAAATCACATATTCCGAAAATTTGTATGAATGATTTATTGTGGTATCAAAAACAACATCCCGAGTTTCGGCGGGAACAGAATCCATATTTCGAGCATCCCAGAATTTGTCTTTGTAAAAATTAGTGGCATATTCTACTGCCTTATTTCTACCTTGTTCTTTCGTAATTCTTTTTGCTTCTTCAAATTCTTTAGGAAAAGCCTTAATATCAATTCCATAAGCAGAATCGGCACCAATGTCACCTTCCACATTAAAAACATGCGGAATAATGGAGGCAAAATCATTGTGTGTTTTATTTGTCATACCCCTACACTATCACAAATATGTTACAGAATTATGACAGAAATGAAAATAATTGAAAAAAACATGGGTTGGCTGTCCTAAATAGTTGCAATATTGAATAACAACGAATAATCATAACCCTCAGTATTAACTGATTTTGCAACTACGAATAGGGTTTGGGCATGGTAAAACGAGGAACAGCTAGACTTTCATTGCTACTCACCTGTACCATTTTGGTTGCTAGCTGTGATAAGCTGGGGACGGTGGATACGCCAAAATTTGACGAAATTGGCTCGCGCGATGGGCTAACCCGCGATGATTTCCGCGATATTCGGAATATCGAGAGCGTTAAAAAGCCCGCGGAAGTGACCGCTAATCTGGGTAATGTCGTTGAGCCTCCGATACCTGACCTCGCAGAAATCCTTGCCGCGCCACCAAAACCCAAGATTGGTGAGACTCAGCTAGTTTCCCTTTCGGTGACTGATGATGTTCCGCTGAAGGATGTCCTGCTTGAGGTCGCCCGCCTTGCCAAAGTTGATATTGATGTTGACGCGAGTATTAAAGGTGGTGTTTCGCTTCGGGCGACGGATAAGCCGTTTAACGAGGTTATCGACCGCATCGCGGAGATGGCTGGCTTGCGCTATAACATGAAAAACGGGGTTTTGCATATTGAGCGCGACACACCATATATTCAAATTTATAATGTTGATTTGCTGAATGTTGACCGTAGCTCGCAGTCGAATATCACTTCCAACACCTCCTCTGGTGGCGGCAGCAGTGGTGGCAGCGGTGGTGGCGGTGGCGGAGCTGCTGCTGGTTCTTCTGGTGGCTCAACTTCTAGCATTACTTATAAGGCGGATGCCGATTTTTGGTCGAAATTTGAGGCTAGTGTTGCCCAGATTTTGGCTTATACGCCGTCCGCTCAGTCTTCATCTTCTGCAACTGCGGCGCAGCCCGCGCCTTCTGGTGCTGCTGCACAGTCAGCATCGCCAGCGGCTGTTCCTCCTGCGCCATCCTCGCCGTCCGTTCCAGCCGATCAAGCTTTTGGCGGTGGCGGCAGTGGTGGCGGGGCATCACTTAGCCCGATGGCTGAAGCTTCTGCTTTTCCTGATGGTTCTTCTTCTCCGTCTGCTGCGGCAACGGATGCGCCTTCGTCTCCGTCTTCTTCGTCTGCGGCTGCATCAGTGGTGACGGGCAATAAATCTTTCTATATATTAAATCGCCAAGCAGGAACGATGACGGTTTCTGCCACGCAAAAACAGCATGAAACAGTTCGTAAATTTTTGGATAAAATAAGCGAAAACTATTCGGCGCAAGTGTTGATTGAGGCGAAAATCGTTGAGGTTGACCTGAACGAAAATTATAAAAGTGGTATAAATTGGGCAAAATTTGGCAGCCCGATTCAATTTGATGCTGATTTTAGCAGTAAAGTTTCCTCAACTTCATCAACAACGACTATTCCAACGGTTTCTTTGCTAAAAGACGGTTTTGGAATTGGCGGAGTTGGCTTGGATCAATCGGTAAAATTACTCAATGAATTCGGCACAACGCGCGCGCTTTCCAGCCCGCGTTTGCATGCAATGAACAATCAGCAAGCAATCCTTAGTTTTGCCGAAAATATTGTTTATTTTACTGTGAGAATATCAACTACGGATGCTGTGCGTGACGCGTCTAACAATATAACCACGCCTGCAAAAGTTGATGTCACTAGCGAGCAGAGAACAACACCAATTGGTATTTTGCTCAATATGCAGCCATCGATTAACAAAGAAACGGATGAGGTTACTTTGGTAATTCGCCCGACGCTTACACGGAAAACCAGCGATATTACTGATCCAGGGTTTGAAGTGGCGAAGGCGGGGGCAATTGCGACCCTTGCTGATGCGAACGCCTCTGCTGATGTTATTGCTGCTCTGTCTAAAATAACCAGCCCAATTCCGCAAATAGAAACGCGGGAGCTTGATTCCATTGTAAAAATCAAAAGCGGTCAAACGCTGGTGATTGGTGGGTTGCTTGAGGATAAAATAATTAATTCTGAAGCTGGTGTGCCTTATGCGGCGGAGATACCTTTCTTCGGAAATTTGTTCAAATCCGTTGAAAAAAGCAACCAAAAGAAGGAATTAGTGATTTTTATCCGCGCTTCTATTATTGGTACAAACGGCAGTTCCGATCCGTATGATAAGGGGGTCTATCAAAAATTCATTCAAGACCCACGCCCTCTAAAATTTTAAGGTGCTATAAACTATGCTGACTAATATTCGTTACATTCTGATTACCGCCCTGCGTGATTGGCTTTTTGTTGGTTTGCTGCTGGCAATTTTGGTGGCAACCGCAATTTCCGCAACTCTTGGCAGCACTGCGTTTATTGAAGAAAAGGAAATGACGCTGTCTTTCGCTTCGGCTTCGGCGCGACTAATTTTGATGGCTGGGCTGGTGGTTTTTGTTTGTTTCCATATTCGCCATGCGTTCGACACCAAGGAAATCGATGTGATTTTATCGCGCCCTATTTCGCGCTCTAATCTCGTCATTTCTTATTTTCTTGGCTTTTCTTTCGTTGGCTTGTTGCTAGTCGTTCCCGTGGTGGCGATTATCGCGCTTATTGGCGTGAATGATTGGGTTGGCTTTGCTGGGTGGGCGGCAAGCCTCGCTCTGGAAATGGCACTGGTCGTCGCTCTCGCCTTGTTTTCTGCTTTCACCATGCGTAGCGCGGTTACCTCGGTTCTTGGCTGTATGGGCTTTTATGTGCTGTCGCGCATGATGGCGTTTTTTGTGGTTACTTCGCAGTCGGGCATGTTTAATGACCCTAAATTCATCGTTCTAAAATGGTCATTACAGGCGATTTCGACGCTGCTTCCGCGCCTTGATTTTTTTGCTAAGAGTGATTGGTTGGTTTATGGTTTTAATGCGGCGATAGATTGGCAATTGTTCGTGGCACAGGCGTTTATTTTTGTGCCGTTGCTGCTTGCCGCTACTATGATTGATTTCCGTAAAAAGCAGTTTTAATCGCCGTTTTAACCCAATGTCTTTAGCCATGACTCAAAACAGCCACAAAAAATCAAAAAAATTGCATAGCTCTTATTTTATTCTGGCGACGCTTGTATTGTTGCAGCTTGGATTTTGGTATAAAACCAAGTCTATTACGCCAGAAATGGATATAGTTCCTGCCGTTCCGGGGCGTGAGGCAGTGGAGGCGATGACCTTTGGTGATGACCAGTTTTATTTTCGCGTTCTTTCATTCAATCTCCAGAATGCAGGCGATACTTTTGGTCGCTCAACAGCTCTGCGCTATTATGATTTTAATAAATTATCTCAGTGGTTTAATTTGTTGGATGGGCTGGATTATAAGTCTAATATGATGCCTTCAATGGCAACTTATTATTTCAGCCAGACACAAAACACGCCTGATGTGCGCTATGTTGTGGATTATTTATATACCCATTCCACGCGTGATGTTGGCAAAAAATGGTGGTGGTTGGTGCAGGCGATTTATTTGTCTATGCACAGGCTGGAAGATAAAGATCTCGCGCTTAAAGTTTCCGCGCCTCTGGTGAATAAAGATGTTCCTGCTTGGGCGCAGCAAATGGCGGCGGTGGTGCGTGAAAAACGCGGTGAATTTGAGGATGCCCTAAAAATCATGGAAACTATCAGCAAAAACGCCACAAAAATTGAAGATAATGATTTGAAATACATGAAATATTTTATTGATGAGCGCATCAATAAATTAGATAAAATCAAGAAATCAAAAAAAGCTGCGGAATAATGCAGACGGCTTTTTTATCAAAACGCAGCATCATTTCTGTAGTTGGAGATGCCAAGTCTGGTGACGACAGTCTAGATTTCCTGCAAGGCTTGATTAGCAACGATGCGCGAAAACTGCAAGCTGGTGCGCCGCTATATGCCGCGCTGCTCTCGCCGCAAGGAAAATTCCTCCATGATTTTTTTCTTATTAAATGGGGTGGTAAAATATTTATTGATATTGCTGCAAATCGCGCCTCTGACTTACTTTCCCGCTTAAAAATTTATCGTTTGCGCTCAAAGGTGGAAATTTCCTTAGAAACACAGTTGCGCGTTACGGTAATTTGGGGCGAGGAAGTAAAAACATCAGAAAATACCGAACAAATAATATACCAAGACCCGCGGCTTTCTGCCCTTGGCTATCGCACGATTTGCTTGGATTGCAACACCGCGAATGATGAAAAAGAATATGATAAATTTCGTTTGTCGCTCGGAGTGCCTGACACTGAGGATATGATTATTGAAAAATCTCTCCTTCTGGAATGTGGGTTTGAGGAGTTGCACGGCGTGGATTTTTCCAAAGGTTGCTATGTTGGGCAAGAGGTAACGGCTCGTAGCAAATTCCGCGGGCAGGTTCGCAAATCTTTTTATAAAATATCAGCAAATAGCGACTTGCCAATGATTGGCACGCCGATAATCGCTGGCGGAAAAAGCATTGGTGAACTTCGCACTAGCTGTGAGAATATTGGCATTGGAATAATAAACACAGACGCATACAATGCCGCGAAAACAGAAAATGCAGCGTTTTATTGTGGAGAATTACCTGTAAATATTTCTCTGCCTGTATGGTCATAAAAACCTTTTATTTTTCTAAAACTACTATATATTTGTAGCTATGATGAAAAACATAACGATAGCGAAACAAACTCCCCATATAGCAAGCGTTAATGCTGACGCTAATTTCTCTGTTGGCAGGCGGACTGGCTCTTTGGCGGGCAAGTTTTTGGTCGCTGCACCGTCCATGCAGGACACTGGCTTTGCACGCGCCGTAATCTATTTATGTCAGCATAGCGAGGCTGGGGCTATGGGTTTAATCGTCAATTACCCAGTGCATAATCTGAAGCTGGAAGATATACTCGAACAGATGAACATGAAGAACGATGCTCAGCGCAATGTGCCTGTGCATTTTGGCGGGCCGATAGATGGAAATCGCGGTTTTATCATCCATAGCGATGAATTTACGGCGCGGGGAACTATCGTTCACCATGATGGCTTGGCGGTAACCTCTAATGCTGAGGTTCTGGAGGCTATTATTGGTGGAGATGGCCCAAAACAGGGAATGCTGGTAATTGGCTATGCGGGCTGGTCGGCAGGGCAGCTAGAGGCGGAAATGGAAAGCGGTTGCTGGATTGTGGCTTCCGCTAGCAAACAGCTGTTATTTGACACTAGTAATGACAGAAAATGGGGCATGGCAATCGCCTCGCTAGGCTTTGATGTCGGGAATTTCTCTAGCGTGGTTGGTCACGCATAAAAAAATAGCTGGTTCGTGTAAATAATACTTGACTATGTGCTGTGTATGATTAATTTACACCTCCTATTTCGGAGATATTATCCGATTGCAATGGGGGCGTAGCTCAGTTGGTAGAGCACTTGATTTGCATTCAAGATGTCGCAGGTTCGATTCCTGTCGCCTCCACCAGACCACTTTTTTCTGCGGTCAACCCCTGAAAAGCCCTGAATGGCAGTGCCTCTTGGGGTTTTCGAAAATTGTCATTCCAAACGTAAGACACGCGGTTCGGAAAAACCATTTTTTGAATCATTCGCTTTCTTTCCAAGTCTCCAATCTGCCACATCTGCTTAGGATTAGAGATTAAATGTATAGCTTCGCCAAGAACTTGGTCAAAGTTAGAATCAGCAATATTGTCCGAATACAGCTTCGCCTCTATTACAATCCTTCGTTCATCTAGCTTTTCGATAGCAGAATATATAGCCTGTTTAACAGATTTTGTCGGGGCTTCTCTCAATTCCGAGGTAAAACTATCAATCTCTTTATCAATAGATCTTAACTCAGACTGCCAATTCTTTTTGATCACCTCCCTTTCTGCGATGTTATTGCTCCAAACTTCACGCATAATCTCTTTAGCAAGCTCAACAACCTGAGTAGCTGGCGTGATACCATCCAAGAGAGCTTCAAATTGGGAATGAAGCAAATCACGTTTAATTATCTTGCTACGGAATGGGCAATTAGTGTTTGTACAATAGTAATAGGGATATTTATTGTCTTTTTGACCAGACCAACAACTTGTCAGAACTTTACCACAAGCAGCACACTCCACAATACCTCGTAAAGGAAAGTCATCATTACGTTTACCATATTTAGGAGCTTCCTTTCCATTAAGTCGCTCTTCAATTTTTTGAAACGTTGCTACAGATATAATAGCATCATGTTTTCCCCTACGCCGTGTTATGCCCCATGGCTTGTACTCAATATAGCCAGCATAGAACCATGCATTCTTAATAAGCCTATCTGCTTTTTGGAAATCACAAAAATCTTGCTTTCCACGATTCTTGTATTGTGTTTTTTCTATTTTCCTTTCGTTCAGATAATTCTGCACATCAGAAATTCTACCTAATTCGCCAAGAGCATATTTCTCTAAAGCTGCTTTCGCTACAGTTGCGTTATAACCGTCTGGCTTTAATATGCGCCCATGACCGTTTTTATCATCTCTATAGCAATAGGCAAACAACGGAGCAAAACACCAATATCCTTCTTCAACTCTAGCTTGCATCCGAGAGGAAACACGACGAGTATTATTATTGCGTTCATATTCGGATGTAGCAGCAGCAATCCTTTCCATAAGCTGCCCCTCTGGATTATCTTCAAAATTCTGCTTTGTACTTTCTATTAAACCACCCTTTTCTTTTATAACTTTTTTAAGAAAAATATGGACTTCAACATCTCTTGCAAAGCGACTCCAATCATCAATGATCAGTCTTAACCCAGATTCTTCTTTTTCAACACGTTCAATAACTGCCCTCATACCTGGTCTATTGCTTGTGCCTCCAGACACACCTTCGTCTTTGTACACACCAATAACTTCATAACCTTTTATACGAGCATATTCCCGACAAGTTCTTTCTTGCGAACTTATACCATTTCCTTCTTTTGCTTGTTTATCTGAACTCACACGACAGTATATAATTGCTTTGATTTTAGACATTTTTTAGTTCCTTTCTGTTTTTATATTTTGGCAAAAAAGCGAAACGATTTCCGCCCTTATTCTCAAATAACCTTCTGAATTAGAAAAATATTCTCCAGTTGCGGCTTTTTAGCCGCATATTCATGCGTTATTTGGAATGAAATTGAATGAACCGCCAATACAAAAGTCTATTCAACTAATATTAATCCATTCTTTTGTATGCAAAATGGACTGGTACTTACCTGCTAAAACAATTCGTATTGCAGGAATGGCGGTGGCTCTCCTTGTTTAACATAAACCATTTGAGCCCCTGCGTTTTTAACGCCCTTCTCAAATATATTTGCGAAATGCCTACTGGTTGCAATGCTATGCTTTGAATAGACCATCAATAAAAATTGGGTTTTCTCTGCGTTAGTATGCAAACGTATGTCACTAAGGAGCTGTTGATAATTATCGTTAGCAGATTCATCTTCTCCCAAAGGAAACGAGCAATAAGTAAATTCACTATCTGCTTCAGGTAAGCCATACTTAGCTGCATAGGCATTAAGAATCCTATCCTGAAATAGGCAATCCATTTCCATAGATCCTCCAGTAAGATAATATGCGACTATCAATTTTTGATTAATGGGATTATTTTTCATAAATATCTCCAAGTTCAATTTGTTGTGTTGATCTCTGAATATTCATTATATGCCAATGCTCAAAGTGCATATACACTCTGGGCAATGAGCATTTAATCGCTTTGGAATGGAGATTGGGGATTGGATAGAACAGCATTATATTTTCCTTTTCTTGTTAGAAGTTTGCTAACTTGGAAGAAAAATATGTGCGTACAATCTCATCACATAAAACATACAGAGAGTCACGAAGAGACTCCGTTTCTATATCGTTAAGATGCAATCCAGATAGATACTCATTACATTTAGTAATGGCAATACGATTTCCGTACGCGCACATATGCCCTCGTAAACAAACTAGTTTGGAGAACCGATGTGCGTAATCGGAGTTTTTTTCTGGAAATAGAACCAGCAGTATCCATGCTTTTTTGAAGCTCCGCTTGCTTCACACTTCAACTCTTAAAACATATTGTAACTTTCTACATTGTGGCAGTCAAGACAAAATACAAAAAGTATTTTGACTTAAAAGCCTCAAAACCCAAAACTCCCTCCAAATATTGGGGTAGTTATTCAAAAAAGTTTCCACTTAGAGAAAAGGCAAGGAAAGTGACCTTGTCGTTTTAACTAAATAGGAGATTTAATTTATGTCGATACCAATCTGCCCACATTGCCAAGGAAAACGTTTTGAAGCGAAAGAAATGTCATTGTCATATGTTCGCTATAAATTGCATTTCGTAATATGCAGTTCTTGCGATACAATAGTCGGGGTTGTCAATCACGAGGATTTGGAATCTCTCAATATGTTCTTCAAGTATCAGAAAAAAACATTAGCAAATATTGAGTCTCGTTTAGACAAAATAGAAAAAGCCCTCCAAGCCTTTGGAAAGCGTTAAATTACGCTGGGAAAGCCCAATACAGCGCGTCAAAACGATTTTGGCAAGGGCGGGAAGAAAAAAGAGATACCACCCTGTAAAAGGCAATGCACAAAACAACTCCAAGTAATTTTACTTTATAGTGCCATCCTTACAAAATTCTATGTATCCTATTAGCGCATTATCATTAACTAGGCGAGTTACTCTAAATTGACGACATTTTTTAGAATTAGCTTCAAGCCCAGTTAAAAGCACCGCCCCTTTATGCCCATTCTTTTTATTGTGCCAATTTACAATTTGAGCATCTTTTCCAAGAGAGTATGCAAATGATAAAGCCGATTGTACATATGACCAGTCATTAGGAGCTATAACTTCTTCAAGCTGCTTTGGATAATCCAATTTCTCAACAGGTTCTTTGTTCTCTGCATCCTTAATATCTTTTCTTTCACCATCTAGCACTTGTGACTTTTCTTCAGGGATTACAGCTTTTGTTACTTGAGAAGCATCAACGCTATTTGCAATAAATTGCTCTTTTGGTATATTATCGGTTGTATGGTCTCTTGATTTATCTGGATTAGAAAAAAATGAATGTTTATTTTTAATAGCAACATCTATACATTCTGAGATGAAATCCTCAATTATTTTGTCCCGCAAATTAATTTGTACAACTGGATTTTCCCCATTATACAAATTAAGTTTAACTCTCAATAGGTTACTTCCAATAAGCATTCCAAGTGGGATAGGTGATGTCCACTGAGGTCTATCCATTATGAATGGATCGTCTGAAAAATACATATTTAGTTGATTTATAAATTGAGGGGTATTGTAAAAATATTGATAAGAACGCTCTTGATCAAACCTGTAGCTGGATACTATAGCTGATCCTCCTGGTAATGCATGAAGTTCAAATCCAGTTTTTTCTGAACTATCATCCAAATATGTAAATTGGATATTAACTCTGTTTTTAGCAGGACAAGCCACCCTTAAACCCAAGAATATATTTGGATTTATTACAAACAAACTTACTAGCTCTTCAGATACAGTATCTTCAAAGCCATCATATTGCTTTTTAAGACTCCAATTTGGATTTTCAAAAAATAAATTATTTTCATCTTTTGGATTTGGCTCTTCTCTCGACTCACTTACAACTTCACCTTGCCCGAAGAATGGCTGACCTCTTTTGTCCGCCATCCCACTTACTGAATAATACAACCCATAAGCTGCTAAACAAAAAATTATAATTTTTATTACTATACTTAGTAACTTACGTTTAGTTCTTGAATCGTTGTTAACTGGCATAACTATCTCCTTTGCTGTTTATTATAGAAAAACAATAGCTTTCCCAAAAAACAGTGTGCCAAAACTTTTCTTAAATGTCGCTCTTTATTTTTGTTTATCAATGGTTTATTTGCGTTTTTTGCAAAAAATCCTGTTAATTTCAATAAATACCGAAGTTAAAACATGATAATTTATCAGTCTTTAGCATTAAAACGTATTTATAATACGGATTTATTACAATTCAATGCCTAAAAACTGATTTTGAATAGGTGGCGATTCTCTAATGAAAAAGGGAGGATTGCAGCCATGAAACAAACGGATATTCGCAGAGAATTTGGTCAAAGAGTGCAGTTTTTTCGTAAGGAAAGAGGACTGACACAAGCTGCTCTTGCCGAGAAAATTGACCGTACAGAGGACACTATTTCCAATATTGAACGTGGTATAAGTAGCACCCGCATTGAAACTGCTGCAAATATTGCAGAAGTCCTACAAATACCTTTAACTGACCTGTTTGATTTGCCATTGTTTAATGGCAGAAATAGAGAAAAGTCCGAGCTTATTAAGGAACTCGTTGCCATAGCACTCGATCAGGACAAAGCCCTCCTAAAAGCCTTTATTGACCATATCAGGAACTTGTCTGAGATACGGGAATAGTAAATTCATTGAATTTAAATCCAAGCCGTATAATTTTCTATTTTATCTATATCCAAATGCTGGAACAATAATTTTATAGCCAAATAGAACCGTTTAGGCTTATGCTATTGACTTTACTAATTATAGCATAATGAAGTTGTGGATGGTTTGGAGATATTGAATTATGGAACATAAAAAATGCCCTACAATAATTATCGAGGACGTTCCAATAGGCAAGGACGAATTTAAAGATGATGGCATTGGTGCACATGAACGTGTAGCGAATGCAATCTCAGAATTACTAATGAATGAACATGGAGGAAAAGTAATTGGGCTAGAAGGCAAATGGGGAGCTGGTAAATCTAATGTAGTCAAAATCATAAGAAACAAATGTGAAAGTGATGATTTTGCTGTCGTCCAATTCGATGCTTGGGCACATGTAGGAGATCCTTTGCGGAGAACTTATCTTGAAACTGTAATTCAATCTTTACAGAAGAAAGGCTGGATTGATAATAAGGCTTGGGACAAAGTTATTGAAGAACTAGCAAAAAGAGTAAGCTCGAATAGCAGAAGGGTAATTCCTGCATACTCTAAGTTAGGAATTTTTTTTGGATTATCAGTTTTATTCCTTCCTTTAGGAAATAATTTACTATCCTCCACCTCAAATAATATTTTTTTTAATGATATTTCAGAATTCCTTCATGTTCCTACTGGAGTTTTAGGGCTTTTATTTATTTTTGCTCCATTTATAATTCTTTTCCTAAATCTAATACGAGTTATATGCAAACGTCTTAAATCTTTTATAAAGCCACCTAGCATAATAGAAACTGAGGAAAAACAAAGCGAGTGGGCTTTTTTAAATTCACAGTCGCTAATACGAGAAACTTCTCATTCTATACAAACCCCTGAACCAACTTCGATTGAGTTTGAAAAATATTTTAGTCTATTGCTCAACGAAGCTCTTAGCAAAAGACAGCGGAAAATATTGTTAGTACTTGATAATCTTGATAGAGTTGAACCTAAGACAGCTTTAGAGATTTGGTCAACATTACAAGCATTTGTGCAGGAGCATCATCATCGAGATAAAACTTGGTTTCCACGGCTATGGATACTGGTGCCAAATGACCCAGAAGGTCTAAAAAGAATATGGGAACAACCTAATGGAAATAATTCCTCTCCTGTTGCAGATTCGTTTTTTGACAAAAGTTTTCAAATTAGATTTCAGGTACCCCCCCCAGTGTTATCAAACTGGAAAAAATATTTGTATGAACTTCTACAAACAGCTTTGCCTAATCATGGAGAAAAAGATAAGCATGAAGTTTATCAGGTATTTAGTCTTTTAAGAGAAAATCCCAATATCCCACCTACTCCAAGACAGCTGAAAATATTCGTGAACCAATTAGGTGCAATTCATAGGCAATGGGAAGATAATTACCCTTTAGCTGATATGGCTTATTTTTCACTAAGATCGAACAAAGTAGGAAACTTAACTGAAATGCTACGAACTGGCAAATTACCAGAGGCAGAAGCGGTTAGGATACTCAGTAATGACATAAAGAAAAATATGGCAGGTCTTGCATTTAATGTTGATGCAAAACTCGGTCAAGAACTTCTGTTAGGTGATAGCATCTACAATGCTTTGATTAATAGTGAACAAGACGAGTTGTTGAAATTAAAAGATGCCCATAAGCAGGGCTTTTGGGATGTGCTAGATACAGTTATTCCAGAGAGAATAGTGTATTGCTCTGACGAGCAAATATCGAATGTAATACACTGCTTTCAGAACTATGAGCTAATTGAAAATGCTCCTATTGAAGATATTAATTCAATAAAAGAACACATTTGCAAAAGTACAAAGGCTGTCCCACTATGGAATAGATTTAATAAAAGAACATCTGAAAGCCTTATAACAATATGTCAATGGAAGAATGATCTAGACTTTTCCAAAGCTATTTATTCTACAGTTACTAAATCACTGGTCGCAACAAAGTTACAGCCTAATCATATTGGAGAGGTCACGGAATCAACACT
Source organism: Rickettsiales bacterium (assembly GCA_005792635.1). Classification (GTDB taxonomy): domain Bacteria; phylum Pseudomonadota; class Alphaproteobacteria; order Rickettsiales; family SXRF01; genus SXRF01. The sequence goes on along the minus strand of SXRF01000026.1, from coordinate 9,050 downwards.
AGCATTTTTGGACGGCTTCATTAAATTAGGACACTTGGAGCATATCAATTCTACTATTAGTTTAAATCTTGGAGTAGAGGAATGGTTTTCAGTTTGCGAATATATTGAAAAAAATAAAAACCAGAAGATTGCAGTAAGAAAAATTGTTTCTGTAGTAAAAGTCTTAGAGTTAGAAAACCTACTAATAACCAATATAAATAATGGAAGATTCGATGAACGGCAATTAATCGCTATGAAAGTAACCCCATTAACTGCCTATGACAATAAATGGGAAAATTTAGTAAAAATACTTTTCAATAGATTAAATTTTTCAAGTGGTGCAAGTACAAAAGAATCTAATTTATTACTTACAGCACTATTTGAACTTTCAAGAATTGGTACAACTGATGCACTTACAAAGATAAGTTCATTGGTACATGACGGGCATATTTTACATTACCTAGAACAAGCTCATGCAGAAACTAATATACCTGCAAAGGCGTTGATGCTATTTACTTACCTTAGAGAAAAGCCTGACAACGCTAGGTCAAATATAGTTGGTAACGGTGAGAACGGTTATACTACGCTATCAAATTCTTTAAATTCTGCTGACAAAATCTTATCGGGGGAATTTGTAAAGTTACTCTATGAATGGAACGAAGTAGATTTAATATCTAAAATTATCGAGGCAAAGAAGGAAAAAGGCTATAATAATTTTATAGTAGAATGCCTACGTACTGTTATAGATAGTGAACGACCTGAAGAAGTATTTACGCCTGATCTTATATACCAGTCTTGGACTACTCTTAAATCAAAACTCGGTGCTGATTTTGACAAACTACTTGATAAACTAGCAACAAAACCTGAGCTTTATAATAGGTTCAAGGAAGATACATTCTATCCACAGGATGCTGAACTATTTATAAAGCTAATTAGTAAGAACAACTCTGAAGTTCCTGCTTTTAAAATTTGGCTAAAAGATACTATAGAAAAACTTAATACTGAAGAATGGACTGATGCCTTAAATGATAATCCTGAAATATTAGATCTTCTATTATTCCTAGAAGAAAGAGATACTAAAATTACATTAGATACCGCCTTCTCTGATGCACTTAAAATACACGCTGCACAAGTAATTACTGGTCAAAAACAAGTAGAGGAAAAATTACATGGTAAATGGCAAAATATTTTATCCCTTCTAAAAAATCCAATCAGAATTGAACTGCGAAATAATTTGCTGGAGCTAGTTAATGAAGCAAAGGGTAAAATATCATCAAATTTTATGGCAATATATAAAGATGAGATATTTACCAAGGATACTATGTCTTCAAATGCCAAGACACCATCAAATATTCTTGTCCCAATGCTTCAGGAAAGACAATTATATAGCTTGAATTGGATGAACGAGTTTTTTAGAGCATATCCAAGATTCTTAGAAGATAACCAAAATACTGCTAATGATGCCTTTAAAATCCGTTTACAAAGATCATTAATAGATACTACGGAAGACGATGCACAAAAGATAATTGTAGAAATTGCAAAAACACTGAATATTGAGACTTTAAAATCCACCGTTGAAACTGAAATAGAAACTACTACTGAACAAAAGTAAATTTCCACATTTGGCTATCTATTATATATTCGGTTTTTGTTTGGTGGTTAATATCCTTGTAAAATGGAAAAGGTTGACTGCCTATTCAGCTTGATTTTCGCTGGAAAGCCTGTAATTTAGTGCCTCTGACCACTGTTGAAGGGTATCAAAGAAACTTTTCGAAAAGTTTTGCGTTCCCTCCACCATTTTCAATTAAAAATTCTTATATTCCAACATATTGTGTCACGCCTGCTTTAAGTGTCCAATCCAAGCTTGTTCTTGTTCGCTTAAATATGGGCTTAGCTCTGCGGTGACCCATTGGTGATAGTCGTTTAGCCAAGTTTTTTCTGCGTCGGTGAGCAACGAAAAATCAACTAGCCGCAGGTCAATTGGTGCGCAGGTAAGTGTTTCAAATTTCAGGAATTTTTCGCCAGCGGGAACAACTGTCACCAGATTTTCAATGCGGATGCCATATTCTCCAGCCTTGTAATACCCCGGTTCGTTGGAAATCACCATGCCCGCCACAAGAGCCGCGTCCCCACCGCGTTTGCTGATGCGCTGCGGCCCTTCATGTACACCAAGGAAACAGCCAACACCATGCCCTGTGCCATGGTCGTAATCTAACCCGTCATGCCACAGATATTGGCGAGCTAATGCGTCGAGTTGTGAGCCTTGCGTTCCTTCTGGGAAAATGGCGGTGGCGATGGCGATATGCCCTTTTAGTACCTGCGTAAAGCGTTTTTTATGTTCAGCAGATGGCTCACCAATGGCGATGGTGCGGGTTATATCGGTTGTTCCGTCAAAATACTGCCCGCCAGAATCCAGCAAAAACAACTCGCCATTTTGCAAAATTCGGTTACTTGCTTCGGTGGCTCGATAATGCACGATTGCGCCATTTGCGCCGCTGCCCGCAATAGTATCAAAGCTCGGCTCGAGAAAATTTTCTTGGGACTTACGAAACTCCAGAATTTTATCCACCACCTCTAGCTCGCTGATATTTTTTTGCTGCGCCAACCAATATAAAAGCTTGGTAACCGCTGCCCCATCGCGAATGTGGGCGCGGCGGATACCAGCAATTTCCACCGAGTTTTTTATGGCTTTGAGCAAGGTGCAAGGGTCTTCGCCGCTTTGCAAAATAACGCCAGCTTTTTCCAATAAATCAGCGATAAACACGCTGGTGTTTTGCGGCGAAAACAACATTTTTTTGCCAGCAAATTTCCTTGCATCATCTTTGAAAAATTCAACATTACCTTGCGCGTCAATAATCGCCCGTGCGAGGTGGAGCGGAGTGTTTTCCGTGTCGCGGGCGCGTATATTCAGCAGCCAGCAAATGCTTTCGGGCGCACTCAAAAAAGCCGCATCCGCACCAGATTTTTTAATGATTTCAGCAACGCGCTTTTTTTTGCTATCTGCGCTTTCGCCCGCATATTTTATATCATGCTCGAAAACTTTTGTGGCTGGTGCGGGCGGTCTATCATGCCATAATTGGTCAATCAGGTTTTCGGCAGGTATTAAAGTAAATCCAGACCCCGCAACAAGTGAGGTGTGACAAGTAAGTTTTTCCAGCATCACCAGCGTGTAAAGCTTTGGGTCATAGCCCACCCGCGCACTGTTTGGCAAATTACCCGCAAGCCATTTTTGCGCGGAAATATCCCCGCTATTTTGCACTTCAAACTCTGCTGGCACTTGCGACCGCGCTTGCAATGTGTATCGCCCATCAGTCAGCAACACCGCTTTTCCAAGCCCAATAATAGCCAAACCCGCCGAGCCAGAAAAGCCCGAAATCCACTCCACCCGCCGATTGCAAGCAGGTGGATATTCCCCAAACCACTCGTCATGCACAGGTTGCAACCAAGAATCCATGCCGTTTTTCACCAGTAATTCGCGCAAGCTTTTTAATTTTTCGGTCATATTTTATCCAATCACCAGCGTACACCAATCATGATACACAAATTTGCGCTTTAGCGACAGCCCGTGCATTCGGTGGGCGGCTAGAACATGTTTGCTCTGCGAAACTAACAGCCCTGAAAGCACCGCCACCCCACCTTCCGCCAGATTTTCGCTTAAATCTTTGGCAAAAGCAATTAGCGGGCGGGCGAGGATATTGGCGATTATCAAATCATACTTCGCGCCGCGCTGCACCTGTGCGCTGCTATAGCCATCAGAAACGCCAGTATTTATGAATTTCTGCACGCGGTTAATGCGGTTGTTATCCTGCGTGACACGCACAGAAACAGGGTCTAAATCCACCGCGAGAATATTGGTTTTCCAAAGATGCGCGGCGGCGATTGCCAAAATCCCTGAACCTGTCCCCATATCCAGAATATTTCTGAATTTGCGCGAATGTGAAAGCCACTCTAAAGCCTGAAGGCAGCAGCGAGTTGTGCCGTGTTCGCCTGAGCCGAAGGCTGCCCCTGCGTCCACCTGAATGGCGATGCTGCCCGCCCGTGGTTTTTCCATTACATGCGCCCCATGCACAAAAAACCGCCCAATCGCCAGCGGTGGAAAATCGCGGGCAACTTGCGATAGCCAGTCTTCTTGTTGTAATTGTGCGAGTGACGGCACAGGTGTTGCAACGCCATGCAGCTCGGAAATAACGAATAAACGGCGGTTTATATCTTCCATATCTGGCTTGGCATCAAAAATCAGCTCAAAGCTCCAAATTCCGTTTTCCTCATCCGTCTCAAAATTAGAAACTGAAGTTGCTATGTCGGAAAAAGCATCTTCCGCCGTGCCAACTGCGGCGGCGGGCAGGGTGAATAATAGCTGCCAATAAATCGCCCGTTGTACAAATGGGTTTTGTTCAAATATTTTTTTCATTATTCGTTTAATTCCTGCTTGGTGACTGGGAAAACTCGCTCAACGCCAAGTATGCCAGCGCGAGTTTTCATCTCTGTGCCTTGCTTAATGGTTGCTGGTGAATGTTGATATATACCACCAAGCAGCCATAATGCGCTACGATGATTTGGGGCTATGGAGATAATTTTTTCCAATATTTCTTGTTGTTTTGCAAGATTTCCACCCGTAAAGCCATCTAAACTCATCAGAAATGGCGCAATAAAATCCTCGCGCTGCGGAGCTTTTTCGCTAATACGGAAAATGGCATCCGCTAGATGCTCTTTTATTTGTGGCTTCAAAACATCCAGAGGCGATTTTTGCATGAGGCGAAAAGGCAGCATAGAAAGCTCAACTTCCAGTTTTGCAAAACGAATATCGGCATTATTATCGCTCGCCGCTATCTTGGTAGTTTCCAGAAAATTGCGATACCAGTCTTTGTCCCTGTCGGTGAGCATTCCCGAATTTGCTTTGTCGGCAAACATTCCCGCATAATGTTGCGCTGCTGTTATAAAGCTGTCGCTGCCACGCGAAATATCCTGCGCTAGCCACTCGACAATATCCACCTGATTTGGATCTTCGCCCATAATATATGCCAAGCGTTCACCATAAGAAATAATCTGTTTTTGTTCGTAAGCACTAGCGGCAAATAACACAAAAAATATAGCAAATATCGCGGTAAGAGCCTGTTTATAATCTCTACTGTAGCTACAAAACGCTTTGCTTTTCAAAAATTTTGTCCTCATGTACTTGCGTGTACACTGCGGTAAAATTCTTGAAAAGCTTCGCTTTTTTGTTACGCTACAGCGAGATTCTAAACAGGCTCTAAAGAATTTTGGAGTTGGCATGGTTTGCCAGCCACAGGCTTTTCGTCCCGCGCATAAAGCCGCAAAGGCTAGTGCTTGAAAGGGCAAAACTTGTGGCAAGGCAAACCACAAAGCCCCCACCGCACTAATGCCAATTAATACGGGAACGCACCACCAAAATAACGACCTACGGAGCGGCAAAAAAGCCAGTATCGGCAGCAGCATAAATACTGCAAATCCAATAAAACCTGTGGCAAGGAGTGCCGCCATTCCTTGGTTGTGTGGGTGGAAAACAGTTCCCGCAAGCCACATACAGTTTGGCTGATATATTCCACCCTTAAAGCCGTATAGCCCATCCACCATGCCATATTTGAACATGTCACTGCTAAAGCCACCCCATCCCGTACCCGTAATCAGTCTATGTGGTTCTTGGATGATTGCTGAAATGGCGGCTTGATTAAATACTGCCCGTGAAGCAAAGGATTCGTTCTTGCAAGGGAAAAAATCTGGTTGCTGGCTGATGGCGACAAAAGAAAGCGGCAGAAATATTCCAGCTATTGCCAGAATTTTCCATAGTTTTCGTTGTTTTATGATGAAGGTTAGCCAGTATAATTTGCGCCGCGCGAGTTGTGATAATAATGCAATTCCCATAGCAATTAACATGGGGAAGATGAACAGGCTAGCTGTGTGGTTGGAGGTGGTGAAAATAGCAAATGAGCAGATGGTTACCATCCAGAAATGGCGGGCAGGTGTTCGTATGCTGGGAACGCTAGCGTATGCAAGCCATAAAAACGCAGCAATAAAGGCCAGATAATCAGGAAAATTAGCAGGGGTATCAACATTATTTTCAGTATAATTCGCGTATTTAGCGCAAAAAACCCCGAGGTCAAAATGCAGATAGGTCATAATACACAGGCTAGCCAAGCCCACTAGCAACAGGATTTTTTTATGGATTGCCGCTTCCCATAATGGCATAGCAAGGAAGGTGAATAATACGAGCATAATCTGCCACGCTGCGCCTTCGCCAGTTTGCGGAACGCCTAGCCACGAACGATAGGGATTTGCGGCAAACGGCAGTGTCAGAAATTGCAAGCCCGCCCATGCCAGCAAGCCATAAACCAGCGGGTGGATTGGTCGTTCAATCACAAGGAAGCCACGCCAAATGCCTTCACCCAGCCACAAAGAACACAAAGCTGCCAGAATAAACATAGCAAGCATCGCTGGCTCAGTGTTAAACCAAGTTCCAGCCTGAAATGGCGGCAGTGCAAAAATAAACAGGAAAAGCAATAGGCACAGCAAAGACAAGCCGCATAGCTTAAAACCCAAAGTTGCTGAATTAAATTTAATCATAAGATTTTAATATACCTAATTTCAAATTTTTAGTTGAAATTATGTATAACAGATTTTTGTTGCAAGTCTTTCGGTTTTAAGTGTTTAGGGTTTTTGGCGTTTTTTCTTTGCGTTCTATTTTTATAGCTCTATAATCCGCTTTTGCATTAACAAAAAACAGAAAGAATAAAATTGTCAGACTCTAGCAATATATCGGCTTTTCGCCAAAAATTAAAACCTGTGATTGTTTCAGGCAAGGAAGTCCACCCGATTATTGAAGGTGGCAAAGGCATCGGCGCGAGCAATGGCGCGAGTGCGGGTGCATTCGCTGCTGCTGGTGCAGTTGGCACATTTTCTGGCGTGAACGCGCAGTATTACGATGAAAATGGCAAGGTTGTACCCTATCAATATCACGCGAAAACGCGGCGAGAAAAACATGAAGAGCTGGTGGAGCAAAGCATTCGCGGTGGTATCACACAGGCGAAAATCGCTCGTGAAATCGCTGGCGATAATGGGCGTATCCATGTTAATGTTTTGTGGGAAATGGGCGGCGCAGAGCGCGTGCTTATGGGCATTCTTGAGGGCGCGAAAGGCGCGGTTCATGGCGTTACTTGCGGTGCGGGGATGCCTTATCGCCTTGGTGATTTAGCAGCGAGTTATGGCGTGTATTACCACCCGATTATTTCTTCGGCGCGGGCGTTTAATGCTTTGTGGAAACGAGCCTATAGCAAAACTCCGCAGTGGCTGGGCAGCGTGGTTTATGAAGATCCGTGGTTGGCTGGTGGGCATAATGGGCTTTCCAATGCCGAAGACCCAAATTCTCCACAAGATCCATATCCTAGGGTTGCCGAGCTTCGTAAAGTGATGAATAGCTACGGCTTGCAGGATAAGCCGATTATTATGGCGGGTGGTGCGTGGCATTTGAAGGACTGGGAGCATTGGCTGGACAATCCAGAAATCGGGCAGATTGCTTTTCAGTTTGGAACGCGACCGTTACTCACCAAGGAAAGCCCTGTGTCCGCTGATTGGAAGAAAAAACTTATGGAGCTGGAAGAGGGTGATGTTTTCCTCAATCAGTTCAGCCCAACAGGTTTTTATTCTTCAGGGGTGAATAACAGTTTTATCAAAGAACTGCGCGGTCGTAGCGAGCGACAAATTGAATATCGCACTGAACAGGAAGGCTTGTTTTCCGAACCGCTGACGATTGGCAAGCGCGGGCGCGTGGTGTTTATTCAGCCTGATGATGTGGCGCGAACCGATGCTTGGCAGGAACAGGGTTTTGTAGAAACTATCCGCACGCCAGATTCCAGCTTTATTTTTGTAACGCCAGAAAAGGCCGCGGAAATCATCAAAGACCAAATTGATTGCATGGGCTGCTTGTCGCATTGCCGCTTTTCCAATTGGAAAGACCATGATGATTTCAGCACAGGAAAACGCGCTGACCCGCGCAGCTTCTGTATCCAGAAAACCTTGCAGGATATTATTCTTGGCGAGCCTGTGGATACGCAGCTGATGTTCTCTGGGCATAATGCCTATAAATTCAAATCCGACCCATTTTATGCGAATGGCTTTGTGCCAACCATCAAAGAGTTGGTGGATAGAATTTTGACGGGATATTGATTTAGTATCGTAGTTCGTAGATCGTAGTCCGTAGTTCGTTAAGTAGCTACGCGGTCTACGGACTACGATCTACGAATTTACGAGGTAATAACTATGAATGAATCTGGCTTCCCTTTTGGTGATATTATAATTCTGGCACTGATTGCTGGTTTTATATTGCTGCGTTTGCGTAGCGTACTCGGGCAGAAAATGGACGGCGATCCAACGATTTTTCCGCCGAAACTTGATGATAAAAATCAAAATCCAGACATAAAAAAACCTGATCCCAGAAAATCAGATCCAATTATTCAGCTAGTGGAAAAAACTCTAAAACCACGCGCAAATAAGCCAGAAAATGAGCATGACCCAGTTGCTGCAAGTCTTGAGGGCAGCCCGCTTGCCGCCGATATTGCCGAAATAAAAACCAAAGACCCTGCGTTTAACGCCACCACTTTCCTAAATGGTGCGAAAATGGCGTTTGAGATGGTATTCGACGCTTTTGCCAAGGGCGACAAGCCAACTCTGGAAATGTTGCTGTCCAAGGAATTATACGATGATTTTATTCGTGATATTGAAGCGCGGGAAAAGCAGGAAACCCTGCATGACACCACGCTTCTTGCCGTTGCTCCCAAGGAAATTCTAAGTGCGCGACTGAACGCAAATATGGCGCGGATTGCGGTGCATTTTGAAAGCGAACAGGTGACTCTAGAGCGGGATAAATCAGGAAAAATCATCAGTGGCGATCCGTCTGATACTGTGCATGTGCGCGATGAGTGGGTTTTTGAGCGCGACACCACTTCCAAAAATCCAAACTGGAAAATTATTGAGACATGAGTTTGATGGTAAGGAATCTTGAAAATGAGGGCAGTAAAATGGCGACCAGCGACCAGCGTACAGCGACCAGCGACCAG
>SXRF01000002.1 GCA_005792635.1 Rickettsiales bacterium | reverse complement strand
CCCCGCAAGGGGGGAGGGAGAAGAAAGCAAGAAGCAAGCCTCTGAATATTCTCCCTTTAGAATATCCCCCCTCCTCCGTCTGATGCGGCTCAATCAACCAGTTGGTATTTGGTTGCTGTTCTTCCCCTGCGCGTGGGCGTTGGTGCTGGCGTCTGGCGGGTTGCCTGAGCCGTCTCAGCTTGTGTTATTCGCGCTCGGCGCGGTGGCTATGCGCTCTGCTGGCTGCATCATTAACGACATTGCCGACCGCGACATTGACAAACTGGTGGAGCGCACTAAAAACCGCCCGCTTGCCAGCGGCGAAGTCAGCGTCCGCCAAGCGTCTTTCCTCCTCCTCGCCCTGCTCATCGCCTCGCTGGTTATCGCTACCCAGCTTGGCTGGGTCGTGGTTCTATGGGGCGCACTCGCGCTACTTCCCGTTGCGATTTATCCGCTTATGAAGCGCGTTAGCTGGTGGCCGCAGCTATTCCTTGGGCTTTGCTTTAACTGGGGCGCACTTATGGGCTGGGCGGCGGTGCGCGAAACTATTGAGCTGCCCGCCATTTTCTTATATATCGGCGGAATCTGCTGGACGCTCGGCTATGACACGATTTACGCCCATCAGGATAAAACCGATGACGCAAAAATCGGGGTTCGCTCAACCGCGCTGCGCCTTGGCGAGCAGACCAAACCATTCGTGGCGGTTATGTATGCGCTCGCCATCCTATTTTTCGCGCTCGCCAGTGAGAGTTTGCTATGCGCCGCCGCCCTACTGCCCGCCGCGTGCCACGCCGCTTGGCAAGTAGCATATTTAGACATTAATTCGCCCGCCTCCGCAAAAAAAATCTTCCTCTCCAATGTCTGGTTTGGCGCATTAGTTTGTTTTGCCTTATTTTTCAACTAGTTGACCGAAAAAACAAATTTCATAAAATTTTCAATAAAATGCTGGTTAGTAATCATCTATTTACCATTTAGCCTTACAATTAATGTATGAGCGAAGTCTAATCAGAGTATTAAATGTTATTTCAAGGCGGAACATCCATAGAGCCGATAACCAATAGGGCATCACCGCCCTATCCTCCTTCTTTTGTGCCTAGCCCAACTGACGACGCAGGGGAAATGCTCGCCCCACCGCCTAGCTCGCTTGGCTCGAATTTTTATCCCGCGGATTTCGTCAATATACTGGAAACTTCCATCAAAAGCACGATTATGGAGCATAGCTCTGGCGCGTTGCTGCTAGTTTCTATCAGCAATCTGGCGATGATAATTAATGCTTATGGTCATGACACCTCGGAAATCGTGATTCATGACATAACTAATATGATACAGGAATTGCTCAGTGAAAATGACACAGTGCAGCGCATACAGCGCGACCAGCTGGGTATTATCCTTTCGGGCAGCTATCCAGAAGACACAGCGGTTATCGCCTACCGCATTCACACTATTATTCAGAATTTTGGGCGCGATAATTTTGCCACCGCCTCGCTTTATGTGATGGGTATAATCGGCAGCGTTAATTTCCCGCTAGAAACCGCCGATGCTCACGACGCGCTGGACAAAGCCTTTGTCGCCATCAACAGCCAACAAACAAACCCACAGCGCAGCTATGAATCCACGCGCCACGAAGCGGATCAATGCCGCCAGCAAATGGGTCTGGCTAATTATTTCTTCAAGTCGGTGAAGGAAAAACGCCTGCGCCTTGCCTATCAGCCTGTGATTGACGCAAAAACGGGCGGCACTGTGCATTACGAAGCGTTGCTACGCATCGTGAATAGCGCGGGGAAAATCAGCTCGGCGGGTGCACTCATTCCCGTTGCGGAAAAAATGGGGATGATTGATGTTATTGATACGCTGGTGATGGAGATGATAGTCGAGGATTTGAAGAAATCGCCCGATGTCACCCTTGCTTTTAATGTGTCAAACCTTACCACCGACAACACCATTTGGCTGGAAGCCTTTGGCGAACGATTGCGCGAAAATCCAGCCATCGCCCAGCGCATTATTGTAGAAATTACCGAAACCGCCGCCCAGCGCGATTTACGAAGTGCGGCTTATTTCGTTGCCTCGCTGCAATCTATGGGTTGCCAAGTCGCACTTGACGATTTTGGTTCGGGCTATACTTCCTTTCGCCAGCTTAAAGCCTTATCAGTTGACATGGTGAAAATTGACGGCGTGTTCGTGAAAGACCTTGAACGCAGCTCGGACAATCAGTTTTTTGTCAAAACCCTGATGGATTTCGCGCAGGGGTTCGGGCTTAAAACCGTTGCCGAATTTGTGGAAAATGGCGAAGTCGCCAAAACCCTGATGGATATGGGGGTTGATTACCTGCAAGGCTATTATTTTGGCAAACCAGAAAATCACCGCAGCTGGCTGCATGACGGCGAATATAAGAAAGAATAGACTTTTTCCAATTTTTCTGGTTTTTGTCCCATCATGTGGGGTCGTAGCTCAGCAGGATAGAGCGGCAGTTTCCTAAACTGTAGGTCGGAGGTTCGATTCCTCTCGATCCCACCATCTTTTATATGGGAAACAGCTTGATTTATGAACAAACTAAGTAATTATATACATGCTTCCCACCACCCAATGACCGTCATCCCGTGCTTGCCACTGGATCTAGGGCGAAAACCACTGTCCGAATGCGTAACCCTAGACCCCGTGGCAAGCACGGGGTGACGAGCAATTTATCTATGAAAAAAATCCCTGAAAATTATTTCCAAATTTCCCTTGTGGTTGCGGCGATTGCTGCGATGGCGGTTCATTTATTGCTACCAGAGAAGAGTTCCGAATTTCGTGATGCGCCGCTGTGGCTGGTGATTGCGGTTGGCGGTGCGCCACTACTGTGGCAAATTTTACGCAAGGCACTAAAGGGCGATTTGGGCGCGGATATACTCGCGGCAATCGCGCTGATTACTGCGGTGTTTGTCGGTGAATATCTCGCCGCTGTGTTGATTATCCTCATGCTCGCGGGCGGGCAGGCTTTGGAGCATTACGCAACGCGCAAAGCTTCCAGCGTGCTTGCCGCCCTTGCTTCGCGGATGCCCACCATTGCCCACCGCAAAATTGGCGAAAAGACCGAGGAAATTGCCATTATTGACATAAAAATCGGCGATAATATCGTGGTTTTCCCGCATGAAACCTGCCCTGTGGACGGCGTGGTGGTGGATGGGCATGGCAGCATGGACGAAAGCTACCTCACTGGCGAGCCATACCGCGTTTCCAAGGCGAAGGGTGCGGCGGTGCTGTCGGGCGCAATTAATGGCGAGGCGGTGCTGGTGGTGCAAGCCGAAAAACTGCCCGAAGATTCCCGCTATGCCAAGATTATGGAGGTGATGCTGGAGGCGGAAAATAAACGCCCGAACTTACGCCGCCTTGGCGACCAGATTGGGGCAATATTCGCGCCAATATCGCTAGTGGTTGCCGCGCTGGCTTGGTATTTCACGGGCGATGCAACGCGCTTCCTTGCCGTGCTGGTGGTTGCCACCCCCTGCCCGCTGCTCATCGCTATTCCGATTACCATCATCAGCGCGATTTCGCTGGCTGCCAAGCGCGGAATTATCATCAAAGACCCAACCGTTTTGGAACGCCTTCCCACCTGCCGCACTGCGATTTTTGACAAAACGGGAACGCTGACTTACGGTCGCCCAGAACTCACCAATATCCTAGTCGCAAGCGGCGTTTCCGCCGATGATATTTTGCAGAAAGTGGCAAGTTTAGAACGATATTCCAAGCATCCACTAGCGCATTCCATTTTGCAAGCCGCCGAAAAATCCAAGCTATTATTACTGGAGGCTGGAAGCGTTTCCGAAAAAGCGGGATATGGGCTGACAGGCACAGTGGGCAGCAAAGAAATCACTGTCACCAGCCGCAAAAAACTAGCGGGAAAATTTGCTGGCGAACTGCCACCGATGCAGGAAGGGCTGGAATGCGTGGTGCTGATGGGCGGCAACTATGCCGCTGTGTTCACCTTCCGCGATGCACCAAGGGAAGACGGCGAATCTTTTGTTAGCCATCTTGCGCCAGCGCATCAATTCACCAAAATAATGCTGGTTTCTGGCGACCGCGAATCCGAAGTTGCCTATCTCGCACAACATATGGGAATAAGCGACACCCGCGCTTCGCAAACGCCTGAACAAAAACTCGCCATCGTGCGCGAGGAAACGGCAAAAGCCCCCACCCTATTCATGGGTGATGGCATCAACGACGCGCCCGCCCTTGCCGCCGCCACAGTTGGGCTAGCCTTTGGCAATGCCAGCAGCGTAACTGCGGAGGCGGCTGGCGCGGTGATATTGGAAAACACCCTCGCCAAGGTGGATGAGCTAATCCATATCAGCGAGGATATGCGGCGCATCGCTATGCAAAGTGCGGTGGGCGGTATGCTACTCAGCGTGGTGGGCATGGGCTTTGCCGCCACAGGCAACCTATCCCCCGTCGCAGGCGCAATCGCGCAGGAATTTATTGATGCCCTCGCCATCCTCTGGGCGTTACGCCTCACTTGGCAGGGGAATGTCGAGGCGGATATTAAATAGATTACACTTGCATTTCATAACCTAATAGGTTATGTTTATAACAAATAATAAGGATATTCATGGGCATTAAGAGTTGCAAGCATAAGGGGCTAAATGAGCTATATATTGATGGCGAAACCACTAGAATTGGTGTTCGCTATGTTAAAAACGCCAAGTTTATAGTTGATTTATTGGGCAGGATAAAGGGGCTTGGGGACTGTGAAACCATAAAAAATTTCCATGAACTAAAAGGAAAAAGAAAAGGCACTTACTCAATGCATGTTACTGGAAACTACTGCATCACCTTCAAATGGGACGGGGAAGATGCTTTTGATTTAGATTTTGAAGATTATCACTAGGAGAATAAAAATGTTAAAACGCAAACCTCATGTAAAGCCATCGCTACCGGGGGAAATATTACATGAACTATTCCTAAAAGACCGTAAAATTACCATAAAAGCCTTTGCTGAAGCCATTGACTGTAGCCCAAAGCACATTAGCAATGTTATACATGGGAAGGCTCGTATAGAGCCAGAGCTTGCGGCGCGTATTGCGTCTGGACTTGGAACAAGTATAGAGCTTTGGCTAGGGTTGCAGAGTGATTTTGATGTTTGGGAAATTCGCCAGAAAATGAAAAATTGGAAGCCAAAAACTGTGTTTTATAACCCAGAAGCCCGCGCCTAGATTAAATAGCCACCCGAAAACCGGCTTCGGTTTTGGCTTTAATTTCATCCACCGATACGCCGTCTGCAACTGCAACCAGAGTTAAGCCATCCGCGCCGATAGTGAATTCGCCAAGGTCAGTTATCACCTGATGCACCACGCGCTTACCAGTTAGCGGCAGGCTGCATTCGCGCACCAGTTTCGCCGCGCCGTCTTTGGAATTATGCTCCATAATAACAAGAACTTTTTTAACGCCCGCCACCAAATCCATCGCGCCGCCCATG
>SXRF01000025.1 GCA_005792635.1 Rickettsiales bacterium | reverse complement strand
CGTGGTGCAGCCGCATCGCTACACCCGCGTGCGCGATTTATTCGCCGATTTCTGCACCTGTTTTAACGATGCGGATATTGCCATAATCGCCGATATTTATTCGGCAGGTGAAGAGCCGATTGACGGCATCAGCGCGGATACGCTAGCGGAAGGTCTGCAAAGCGCGGGGCATCGCCATGTTTTGCGCCTCGCCCACGAAAAAGAGCTGGCAAAACTAGTCGCAAGCGTTGCAAATGCTGGCGATATGGTGGTTTGCCTCGGTGCAGGCTCAATCAGCAAATGGGCTTATGCTTTGCCGAAGGAATTAGAGGTATTAGGAACTAGGCAACAGGCAGTAGGTTGAAAATGCCATCACAACTTCCTGAAGCCATTAGCCTTAAATATAACCTGCGCCAGAATTTTGACCTTTCCAAAACCAATTGGTTTCAAGTTGGCGGGCGGGCGGAGTATTTGTTTAAGGCAGAAAATACGGCGGATTTATGGGAGTTTTTGGCTGCGCTGCCCGCCGAAATTCCTGTAACTGTGCTGGGCGTTGGTTCAAATATCATCATCCGCGATGGCGGCATTGACGGCGTGGTGGTGAAGCTGGGGCGTGGTTTTACAGAGTGTAGAGTGTTGAGTGTTGAGTGTAATGAAAATCAAGAACACACTCCACACTCCACACTCCACACTCTTTCCGTAGGGGCAGCTAATTTAGACCTCAATGTTGCCAACTTCGCAGCGGAAAATGGCGTCGCGGGGCTAGAGTTTTTAAGCGGAATACCGGGGACAATTGGTGGCGCGGTGCGGATGAACGCGGGGGCGTATGGCGCGGATATTTCGCAAGTTTTAGTGAGCGCGGAAGTGGTAACCCGCGATGGAAAAATTATTGAAATTACCAATGCGGAATTAGGATTTTCCTACCGCAAAAGTAACTTGCCAGAGGGGGCGATTGTTACCAAAGCGATTTTGCAAGGCAAAGCGGGCAAGCGCGAGGAAATTTTCGCAAAAATTGCCGAAATAAAAAAATCTCGCGAGGAAACTCAGCCCATCCGCGAGCGCACGGGCGGCAGCACTTTCAAAAATCCAGAAGGGCATAAGGCTTGGGAGTTGATTGACAGGGCGGGTTGCCGCGGGCTTATGGTTGGCGGGGCGCAGATGTCGGAAAAACATTGCAATTTTATGATAAACACGGGCGGGGCGACGGCGGCCGACCTTGAAAATCTCGGCGAAGAAGTGATAGAAAGAGTGCTTGAAAAAACAGGAATTAGGCTAGAGTGGGAAATTAAGCGGATAGGGAAGTCACTCACTTAGCGAGGGTTTTGGCAATGTTTTCCAAAGCCTCGCGCAACTCTGCATCTTCCACCTGTTTCGTAAGCAAAATTGAATCCGCCGACAGAGTTTTTTGCAGCGGTTTTTTTGTGGTTTTTTTTACCTCTGGCACATAGGTATGTGAAATATTTATGCGTGATACAGCGCGATACCCAAAATAAACCGCGAGGCGTTCTAGTATAAGCGGTTGCAGATGTTGCAGCTCAGTAGCAAAGCCATTTTCCACGGCGATTGAGAGCGTACCATCAGTTTTTTTTCCTGCGGTGAATGATAGTTTTTGTGGCAGGCAGTGACCAGCAAGATTTACCCCAACAATAGACTGCCATTCTGATATGATGCGCGAGCCAGCCAGCCCTTGCGTTTTAAGCACAGGCGCAGTTATCCTTTCCACACATTTAGAAAGTGTTTTTGGAAAAAGCGAATGGCGGCGGTAATTTTCCTCGCTCATCGCTTATAATAACTCCCTTATCGGCTTAAAACTCCGCCGATGATGCGCGGTTATTCCGTGTTTGGCAAGTGCCTCTTGGTGAATTTTCGTGCCGTAACCTGCGTTGCGTTCCCAGCCATATTGCGGGTGTTGCTGCGCTAGCTCATCCATCATGCGGTCGCGGGTTACTTTGGCTATGATACTTGCCGCAGCGATGGAAAGGCTCTTGGCATCACCACCAATAATCGTTTGCGTTTTGCATGGTAGCATAGGGGCTTTGTTGCCGTCAATCAGCGCAAGGTCGGGCTTGGTGAGCAGCCCAGCCACCGCCCTTTGCATAGCGAGTTTGGTTGCCTCCAGAATATTCAGGCGATCAATTTCTTCAACGCTCGCCACACCAACGCCTACAATCGCATTTGCCATGATTTCATCATATAAAAATTCGCGATTTTGTTTGGTCAGTTTTTTGGAATCGTTTAAGCCAGCGGGTATCCGCGCATAATCCAAAATCACAGCACCTGCCACCACTTCGCCAGCCCATGGCCCGCGCCCAGCCTCATCCACGCCAGCAACAACGCCGCCAGCCGCCAGTTCAAAGTCTAGGTTGGGAAAACCAGCAGACATGAAACTACAAAGCCTTCACCGCCGCCAGAACCTCGGTGACATGCCCGTCCACCTTCACCTTGCGCCAGATCTGGCGAATGATTCCCTTGCCATCAATCAGGAAGGTGTCGCGCTGGATGCCCATATATTTTTTACCATACATGGATTTTTCCACCCAAGTGCCATAAGCCTCGCACACTTCGCCGTTTTCATCGGAAGCCAGCGGAAAAGGCAGGCAATATTTCTCCTGAAATTTATCATGGCTTTTAACCGAATCCTTGGAAACCCCGATAATAACCGCGCCAGCTTTCTCAAATTCTTTGATATTATCGCGGAAATCCTTGGCTTCTATCGTGCAACCCGGCGTGTCGTCCTTTGGATAAAAATATAAAACCACATTTTTCTCCGCCAATTTTGCTAGGCTCGCCTTGCCATCACCATTGGTGTGCATATCAAAATTAGGGGCAATATCTCCGATATTTAGCATAGCAAACTCCTGTTAGTTGTTGACGCATGAAATATTTAGGCGATTATATTAGCCATAATAAGCTTCGTTGTACATGGTTAAAAAAATGTCAAAAGAATCTAGTGATAACAATATATTTTTGAAGGCAATTCTTGACCAATTTGTTGGTGTGGAGAATATTTTTACGCGGCGGATGTTCGGCGGATTTGGTATTTATCGCTCTGGCGTTATGTTCGCGGTGGTGGCGGATGATCGTTTGTATTTCAAGGTTGATGCGGCAAATAAGAGCGATTATCAGGACGCGGGCAGTATTCCTTTTGTTTATAATCGCCATGATAAATACGGGACAATTAAACCCGTCGCTATGAGCTATTGGGAAGTGCCAGCGCATGTCATAGAGGACAAAGATCTAATGTTCCGCTGGATGATAAAAGCGCACGACGCAGCGGTAAAAGCCAAGGCAAAAGCTAAATAGGGAGCTTGTCGCGCCGTTTGACCTTCAGCCAGCTAACCACCATCAGGCGAGTGACTAGAACCGCTGTAAATAGCGAACATAAAATACCAATCGCTAGCGCAACCGCGAATCCTTTAACCGTTCCTGTTCCGAAATAATAGAGGATGAGAGCTGCGGCAAGAACGGTGATATGACCATCAAAAATCGTTCCAAACGCCATTTTGAAGCCGTCAGAAACCGCATTATGCGGCGATTTTCCGTTGCGTATTTCCTCGCGCATCCGTTCATAAATCAGCACATTGGCATCCACCGCCATACCAACAGTAAGCACAATTCCCGCAATTCCTGGAAGAGTCAAAGTCGCGCCAAACATGGCAAGTAGGGAAATCGTCATAAAAGCATTCACCAGCATGGCAATATCCGCGAACAAGCCAAACAAGCCGTAAAACACCACCATGAACACCACCACAAGGACAATCGCCAGCACCGAGGCTTTCGTTCCCGCGGCAATGGAATCCGCGCCGAGGCTTGGGCCAACCGAGCGTTCCTCAATGATTTTTAGCGGAGCAGGAAGTGCGCCAGCGCGAAGAAGGAGCGATAAATCATTGGCTGACTGAGTGGTGAAATTGCCGCTGATTTGCCCGCTGCCGCCGATGATTGGCGTGCGAATTACGGGCGCGGTTATCACCTTATTATCCAGCACGATAGCGAAAGGTTTGCCAACATTTTCGGCGGTTATTTCGGCGAATTTTCTTGCACCGGTGTTGTTAAAACGGAAGGAAACCACAGGTTCGGAAGTTTGCTGGTCAAAAACTGTGTGTGCATCCACCAACATGTCGCCAGAAAGCATCACGCGGGTTTGTATGGCGTATTTCCTTGGCTGTCCGCCATTTTTATCATTGCCTTTTTCATCGCCCAAAAGCACACGAACACCGCTCGGTACACTGCCGCGCTCAATATCAGAATATGGCACGGTTTCGTCCACCATGTGAAAGGTCATTTTTGCAGTTTTGCCCAGCAATTCTTTCAAATGTTCGGGGTTATCCAACCCCGGAACTTGTAGAACAATGCGGTTATCGCCTTGCCGTTGGATAATTGGCTCTTTCGTGCCGCTTTCATTAACACGACGATTTATAATCTCCAAAGACTGCTCCAACACGCGCACCCGCGCCATTTTTAACGATTTATCGCTAAAAGAAACTTTGTAATCCAGCCCAGAAATTTTTTCCACCACAAGGTCAGGGTTCACGCTCGCAAGCATTGCCTTTGCGTCAGCCGTGGCATCCTCGCGCAGTGAAAAAACCACGGTGTCTTTATCAACCGCAAGTCCGCGATAGCCGACTTTTTCGGCGCGGAATTTGCCGCGAATATCATCCAGCAATTTGCCCATCTGTTCGCGCTGGTAAGCGTCAAAATCAACTTCCAGCAATAGATGCGAGCCGCCCTGCAAGTCCAATCCTAGGCTTACCGCCTGTTTTGGCATCCATGACGGCAGAGAATTTCTGGTATTTTCATTGAGGAAACTAGGGATGGAAAGAAGCACGAAGATTAGGCAAGTGCCTGTTATTGCGAATATTTTCCATTTAGGGAAGTGGAGCATAGAACCTACTTTGTCATTCTGAGCCAAAGGCGAAGAATCTTAACATTAATTTCACGAGATCCTGTGTTCTCGCTACGCTCGCCACAGGATGACAATTTCTTAAGCGGAAAATCCGCTAACGAAATTTGTCAATTATCGTTCGCGTTGTCGCTAGCATTTACTTTGTCATCGGTTATTTCAGAAATCGCAGATTTCGCAACGCGAACGCGAACTGACTGGGCAATTTCAACAACAACCACATCTTCACCTTCAAACTTCACTACACTACCAATAATGCCACCACTGGTAAGGACTTTATCGCCTTTTTTTAGGTCTTTCATCATTTTTTGATGAAGTTTTAGGCGTTTTTGTTGTGGTTTTATGAGGATAAAATAGAAAATAAAGAACAAAACCCCAAGCAACAACAAATTATCGCGCATCATTTTATCAGCGGATAAATCATACGGCACAGCGGGAGCAGGCGCATCAGCCGTACCAGCACTGGTGGTCGAAACTTCATTAGCAGCAAAGGCAGGGTTAAGCAAAAAGCTCATAATAAACAACTACTTAATTTTTGCTTCGTTGAATACAACATGCTTGCGAACAACTGGGTCATATTTGCGGAACGCCAGCTTTTCTGTTTTGGTTTTCGGGTTTTTCTTCGCCACATAGTAAAAACCTGTGTCAGCCGAGCTAACCAATTTAATTAAAACGATATTTTTCTTTGCCATAACAAATCCTATAAATATAAATTAGGGCAGTATAATATACATACAGACAGCACTGTCAAGCGCAAATTTTACCCATTATAAACCCCTGTTTTCTTGGGCTGTTTTCTTGGATAGCCACCATAAAATAACCAGTGATGGCGCGGCGAGGAGTACGGCGAGAACGAAAAACGCCTCCCAGCCCAGTTTTTCAGCAAACCAGCCCGCGGGTGTGGACAACCAAGTGCGCCCGAAGGCGGAGAATGAGCTAAGTAGTGCGTATTGCGTGGCGGTGAATTGCTTATTCACAAGACTGCCGATGAAGGCGACAAAGGCGGCTGTTCCCATGCCGCCGCTGATATTTTCCAGCGATATAGAAAAAGCCAGAAACCCAACATCCGCGCCCACTCGCGCTTGCGCCACGAACATGAGGTTGGTAAGCGCGTGTCCAATTCCGCATATCCACAGCGTTTTGCTTATTCCCATCCGCGCCACTAATACCCCGCCGATAAAGCTGCCCGCAATGGTGGCGATAACCCCGTATAGCTTCACCACTGTGGCGATTTGTGCTTTTTCAAAACCGATTTGAATTAAAAACGGATTGGTCATCACTCCCAAAAATGCGTCACCAAGTTTATATAGCAAAATAAACAGCAAGATTTGCAGCCAATATTCGCGCTGCATGAAGTCAGTGAAGGGTTTTACGATATGTTCTCGCAGCCAGTTACCAGTTGTCGGCTGGCGGTTTTCATTGTGATTTGGTTCGCCAGCCCAAAGTGCGGCGAGCATTCCCAGAGGCAGCAACGCCGCCATTACGCAATAAGTTATCGCCCAGCCGAAATAGGTGGCGAGGTATAATGCGCCCGCCGCTGATACAATCATCCCCAACCGATAGCCAAGCACCGACATCGCCGCGCCCGCGCCTTGCTCCTCCAGCTTCAAAATCTCCACGCGGTAAGCATCAATAACTATGTCCTGTGTCGCGGAAAATATGGCAACTAAAAAGGCAAAGAGAGCCACCTGCCAAGGGTTTTCCGTTGGATTGGAAAAGCCCAGAGCGATTAAACTCGCCATCAGCAATAGTTGCGTGGCAAGCAGCCAAGCCCTGCGTTTTCCAAGCCAGCGCGAGAGGAAAGCGATAGGCAAGCCATCCACCAGCGGCGACCACAGGAATTTTAGCGTATATGGCGTTCCAACCGCAGCAAATAAACCAATAGCAGCAAGGCTAACTCCAGATTCCGCAAGCCACACCGAAAGGGTGGAGGCACTAAGCGCAAGCGGCAAGCCACTCACAAAACCAAGAACCAGTACCGCCAGCAAGCGCGGCTGAAAATAAAGGCTGATTGCGGATTTTTCAGGCATAAAATTGATATGTATTGGCGAAGCGTGGGGCGAGTGACCGGATTTGAACCG
>SXRF01000024.1 GCA_005792635.1 Rickettsiales bacterium | reverse complement strand
CTATGAAGGCACGCACGACATCCACGCGCTCATCCTCGGGCGGGCAATTACCGATTTGCAAGCGTTTAAGGCAAATTAACAGTGTCATCCCTGCGCAGGCAGGGATCTCTCTATCCGCTAGTGCAAGACCAGAAAGAGATTCCTGCCTACGCAGGAATGACGAGTGGAGAAGATAGTGGCATGCGAACCAAATCCACCGTCGTCATCCCCGCCTTGTGCGGGGATCTTGGGATAAAACCAATGACAGAATTTGTCGCCCTAGATCCCCGCGCAAGGCGTGGATGACAGCCAATTCACATAAACCCAACCAATTGATATTAAATAATTATTGCGGAATTGTTAATACTTATTTCATACTAATTAAAAATAATTAATTAAAATCTGTTGACATTAATCCAAATGATTGATATTAATTACTCGTTGCCTAGTTTTTGTCTTCACGAAAAAACCAGAAAAGGATTTATCTTTTCAACGGAGTTTGAAGCAACAAAAACCTTTGTACGACTGGATGAATAATCCAGCGTATCTTTTATAAATCCTGCCCCTGACTCTAAGTCAGGAAGGAATTTTCAAATGAAAACCAACAAAAAATTGGCTTTAGCCATCTCGTTTATCGCTGTTTTTTCTTCAACCGCTGTTAATTCTGCAACATGCAGATTAAAAGCGGCAGACGGTCAGTTCGTGACCAGCGTAAGCGGTTATACAGCGTATGTCGCAAGCAATGGCTCGCATGTCACAGCACCAATTGCTATAACAAGTTTATCGCCTAGCTACCCAGGCAATATGTTGGGCTGTAAGGCGTGGGCTCTGCATAATGTTAATGCTAACTTCTTAAATGGAGGTGCGAGTATAAACTTTGCATGCAAAAACGGAGATGCAATTGTGGATCGGTGTGCTGCCGAAACTCAAAATTAAGCCTCTAAATATAAAGCCAAGGACGGCTTAGTACACTCAAAGAACCCAAACCCTCAAGGTTTCGGGTTCTTTTTTTTTGTGCGGAAATCGGCGGGTGGTGTCATTCTGGCGCAAAATCGGTAGTCATCCCCGCTTTATGCGGGGATCTTGGGATAAAACCAATGACAGAATTTGTCGCCCTAGATACCGCATCAAGTGCGGTATGACGGCTGTGTTATTGGGTTCTACTGAGGTAAAAATGCAAAGTTAAATACGGAAAATGCTATTATTTCCCCGCTTTCTTCTCCCCATCATCAAAAACATCAAAAAGCCCGCGCAGGAATCCGGGGGTGAGGATGGATAGTGGGTTGACGGTGATGTCGGGGTTCGCGCTCGTGCCTTTCATCGTGTAGCGGGCGGCAAAGACCCCCTGCCCCTCACCGCCAGTCAGCATATCGCCCAGTAGCGGCACTTTACCCACAACATTATTGAGCGTGTATGAGGGAACGATTGTGCCGTGCAGATCCAGATTTTTCTTGGGGAAGGTTATTGTGCCGTCCATGGTCAACCCAATCGCCGAGCCGTAAGTTTTGGCTTGTTCAAGCGTCGCCACATCATTTTTAAGCGTAAAAGGGACTGTAAGCTCCTCAAAGCGGATGCCGTTGCCTTGCAGCGTATCAATAAAGCCCGTAAGCGAGGAGAGCGCGAGCAGCTTGCCGAGAATTGGCGCGTCCTTAATGGTATGCTCGCTCACAGTGATTTTTGCGGTGAGTGTGCTGCCGCTTGCCGCCTCTTTATAGCTGCCATTTAGGGCAAGAACACCGCCATTCATGCCATTAAATGCGCCAATTGCTTGCAAAAACGAGCCAGCATCCTCCGAGCGTACGGCAAGTTTTCGGAGATTTTTTGCATCTCTAAAAATCTTGATGGAAAAAGGTTTATCGGCTGTTTTCCCGCTGATGTCGGCATTGCTGCATAAAACCGCGCTACACTGAATTTCGCCAGCAAGTTTGCTGATAATATTTTTATTTCCCATATTCAGGCTATCAATTTTCGCCCGCACCATAAGCGCGGGGAAATTTTGAAAAGAAAATCCGCTGTCACTTTTTGCCATGGTTTCACTTAAATCCGCGCTGTCCAAATCAATAAAAGTGTCATAGCCATTTTGTGGCTCAAATGAATATTTTACCGTTCCCTTGCCAAGCGTGGACGGCGCATTCTCACCGCCGCCAGTGCTGGATACAACAATTCCTTTGTTATCAATAGTCGCACTACCATTTAGGTTTTTCACAACGAAATTATTGAGGAAATTCGGCTGCGAAATATTTTCCAGATCGGCTTTCACATTATATTTAATCGCGTCCTCGGCATTTTTTCCCTTTGGTGAGAAGAAATAAAAACCAACTTCCGCGCTGCCTTTTACGCGCCCTTTTGCGTCTTTTTCCACCAGTCCCAAATGCTCCGCGTGGTTAAGCCGTGGAAGCGACAAAAAATGCACCATATCGCTCGCGGGCGCGTCGGCGTGTAAATCCACCTTGATATAGGGATTGTCAGCGTTCAGATCGTCAATAAGCACCCGCCCATTGGTAAGAGCCGTGCCGTCCAGATATTTTGCCGACTCAATATCCGCGGCAAGGGCTACGCCGTCAATGTGAATTCCGCCCTTCACCTCGGTCACTGCGGGATGCTCGGGCAGATAGCGGATTTTAAGCCCCGCCAGCTCCAGCTTGGCATCAACGGCTTCTTTCGGTAATATTTTCTTGTCCAAATCACCTTTTTTAATGTCAATAACCACCCGCCCCTGCGGAACTGAACCATCGGTAATATTTTCCGTCACCCACTCCCGCGAAAGCGGCGCAAGCGACGGCGGCCACAGAGTTTTTAACATCTTGGCGGGAATATTTTTCAGCAGCATTTCCATATAAATTTCTGGGCTATTATCATTCAGCGCATTAACCGCCCCACTCGCTGACACTGCCATATCATCAATCTGCACGGTAAAATTTTCTATTTTCAGGTCGGAAAAATCATTGCTGAACGCGCCGCGAGCCTGCATCGCCGTTATCGGAAGTGGTGCTGCAAGCTTGGCGTTTTTGATTTCGCCCTTGCCGCCCATCACATCAAAAAACAATTGCTGCACCGCGCCATCCATGTCTATCGCCAGATTTATTTTGCCACTAATAGGTAGCGAGAAACCCTTTATATCTTGGTTTTCGGTGAATAATCCCGCCAGAATATTGGGCATCAGCGCGGAAAAACTAACCGCACCATTTATAACCTGCTGGTCGGGTATGAATGAAAATTCGCTAGAAACGCTGGAGGTATAATCCTTATAAAAAATATCACCAACCGCGCTGATTTTCATAACGCCACGGCGGCTTCGGGTGATGGAAATATTCATGGCTTTTGCGTCAAAAAACATCCCCAATTTTTCATTGCTAACGCTCACCTGCGCGTCACGAATTAGTATTTTTTTCAAACGGCTGAAATTATTTTCCTCCGCTGATGGCGAAAGAGCGTCAATAATAGTTTTGAAGGGAATCGCAGGCGCAGCATCCGCCGCCGCACCATTATTAAAGCCGATGCTGATTGAATTATCGGCGTTCTGTAATAAATTCATGGTTGGTTTTTTAATCACCAGAGAAGTCGGCACAACTCGCCCAAAGGGTAGTGAGAGCAAATCAAGCCCCAAAGAAATCTCGGGCAGGCTGGTAAAAATTTGGTTTTCTTTGTTGATAACCACAACATCCATCAGGCGAATATCTATCGGGTGTTCCCAGCCATCCCAAAATAATTTTGTATCGCCAATCGCCACATGAAAATTACCCGTCGGCGACACCAAAACCGACTCAATATATGGCGTAACCGCGGAAAGCGAACGCGGAGCAGTCGCCACCCAGATGAGCAGCGCATTAAACGCGATGAGCGCGGACACCACCAGCATCAACGCACAACCAAGAAAAAATTTGAATATTTCTTTTGTCAATTTGTATTCTCTTTTCTCATATTAATGATAGCAGCTTGTGGCAATTAATTTGCAAATTCAAGGGAAATAAACTAGTTTCCTTGCCATGCTCCAAAAAATTCAACAAGCTGCTGATTCTGCCCGCGCCCACTCGCCGTTTTTATCGCGCCTGCTTACCATCCATCCGCAAATATTAGAGGGGATTTCCGAGCGCGGAGTGGATAATGTATATAGTGAATTTTGCCAAGAGATGGTGCAAATTAGCGCGGCGGAGTTTGAGCAACCCGCCCTTATGCGCGAGCTTCGCCTTGCCAAGGGCAAAATCGCCCTGCTCACTGCGCTGGCTGATATTGCGGAAATCTGGAGCTTGGAGCAAGTGACCAACGCGCTTTCGGATTTTGCCGAAAACTGCCTTCAAATTACAGTAAACCACCTACTCACCACCGCCAATAAACGCGGTGAAATTGCATTTTCTTCTCCTTTGGCGAACTACGAACTACGGACTACGGACTACGGTTTTATAGTCCTTGGCATGGGCAAACTTGGTGGACGAGAGCTGAATTATTCCAGCGATATTGACCTGATATTGCTCTACGAGCCAAGCAAAATCGGCTATCATGGCAAGCGCACCGAGCAACATTTCATGAACAAGCTGGCGCATGACCTTGTCGCCATTATGCAGGATCGCACCGCGGACGGCTATGTTTTCCGCACTGACCTGCGCCTGCGCCCTGACCCTGCCAGTACGCCGCCCGTCGTCACCATTGACGCCGCGTATTATTACTATGAAGGCGTTGGGCAGAACTGGGAACGCGCCGCGATGATAAAGGCGCGACCACTGGCGGGGGATATTGCCGCGGGTGCGCGTTTTCTTAAAAGCCTAACGCCGTTTATGTGGCGGCGAAATCTGGATTTTGCGGCGATTAACGACATCCACTCTATAAAACGCCAGATGGACAGCCGCGAAAGCAAGGAAATAAAACTCGCTGGGCATAATGTAAAACTAGGCTTGGGTGGCATTCGTGAGATTGAGTTTTACGCGCAAATTCACCAGCTAATCTGGGGTGGACGCGAGCCAACTCTGCGCCTTCGCGTCACCTGTGATACGCTTAATATCCTCACTATTTTGGGCTTAATTGACGAAGAAAAAAACGCTGTGATGCAGTGCGCCTATCGTTATTTGCGTAAATTAGAACACCGCATCCAGATGGTCGCTGACGCGCAAACCCACAGCCTGCCAGACGATGAGATGGGCTTAAAAAACATCGCCGAATTTATGGGCTATGCAACTATTTCCGAGTTTGAAAAAACCACCATTTCCCACCTTCGCGCTGTGCATGATATTTACGCCAATTCTTTCCGTAGCGCGGAAAAGCTCGGCGATAGCGGCAATCTGGTTTTCACTGGTGTGAGCCACGACGAAGAAACGCTAAAGACACTCCGCGAAATGGGCTATACGCAACCAGAGGTGATTTCCGAAATTGTCATGGGCTGGCATCACGGCTCGCGCCGCGCCACCCGCACCAAACGCGCCCGCGAGCTGATAACCGAGATGATGCCAAGCATGCTCAAACGCTTGAGCGAAACCGCAAATCCCGACGCGGCATTTCTCAAATTCAACGAGTTTTTGCAAAACCTGCCCGCCGCTGTGCAGATTTTTTCGCTGTTCCAGATGAACCCGCATCTACTCGGTCTTATCGCTGATATTATGGGCAGTGCGCCAACTCTTGCCGAAACTTTAAGCCATAACCCAGAGTTGTTAGAAGCCGTGCTGTATGAGGATTTTTATAGCGGATTGCCGTCTCCTGCTCACCTGCAAGTGCAAATAAAAGAAAAGCTAATCGGAGCGGAAGATTTTGAAGAATTGATGGATCGCCTCCGCGAATTTCGCAATGAAAAACGCTTCCAAGCTGGCGTGCAACTGCTGAAAAACATGATTGACGCGCATAAAGCCAATGAATTTCTTTCTGACCTTGCGGATATTATGGTGAATGCGGCTCTGAACGCTGCGCTGCGCGAATTTGAAAAAACCTACGGCAAAATTGCGGGCAGCCGCTTCGCCATCATCGCCCTTGGCAAACTCGGCAGCCGCGAGATGACTTTTAGCTCCGACATTGACCTTGTGTTTGTCTATGACACGCCCGACTTTGACGCGCTATCAAACGGCGAAAAACAATTCACCGCCAGCGTCTATTACAACCGCTTCGCGCAGCGACTGCTGAACGCATTATCAGCCATAGGGCGCGGCGGCAGGTTGTATGAGGTGGACACCCGCCTGCGCCCATCGGGCAAGCAAGGCTTGCTGGCGGTGAGCGTCAAGGCACTAAATCATTATTTTGAAGAATTGGCGTGGACATTTGAATATATGGCATTCACCAAAGCCCGCGCGGTGGCTGGTGATGACAGTATGATAAATGATTTGGAAAATTTTGTGAACCAGCAAATAGCAAAGCCTCGTGACGCAGAAAAGCTGCGCCTTGATGTCGCCGATATGCGCGAGCGCATGGCAAAGGAATTTCCTAGCGATAACCCATGGGACATAAAAAATATTCGCGGCGGGCTTACCGATATTGATTTCATCGCGCAATATTTGATTTTGCTCCATGCGCCGTCCATGGTCGGCGTAGCTTCGGGTAGTGCAAATGATATTTTTCAAACGCTGGAACGCGCTGGCATGATAGAAAAAAACTTGGCAAATGAGCTGGTTGCCGCCAATAAATTTCTTGGGTCATTATTCAATATTTTACGCTTATGCAGCGAGAAAATTTTTGATGAGGAAACCGCGCTGGAAGGGCTAAAAACCATCCTCGTAAAAAATAGCGGCGAAGCAACTTTCTCAGCATTAAAGGAAAAGCTGCTGGCGACCGAAGCTATGGTTTATAAGCGTTATCAAGAAATAATAGGATAACCTATTGCAAAAGCAATGATAACACCGCTTCCGCGCTCAATTCCTGTTTCTCACCCGTGCGCCGATTTTTCAGCTCCACCACGCCTTTTTCCGCGCCTTTTGGGCCGACCACAATTTGCCACGGCAAGCCGATGAGATCCATACTGGCGAATTTCGCCCCTGCCCGTTCGTCCGTGTCGTCATATAACACTTCTTTCCCAGCCGCTGTTAGCTTGTCATGCAAATCATTGCACAGTGCGTCACATTTTTCGTCACCAACGCGCAGATTCACCAAGCCAATATCAAACGGAGCGACTGACTCTGGCCAGATGATTCCGTTTTCATCATGGCTGGATTCAATAATCGCGCCAAGCAAGCGCGAAACGCCGATGCCATAAGTCCCCATTTCCACGCGCACAGGTTTTCCGTCCGCGCCCATCACATCAACGCCCATCGCGTCCGTATATTTGCGCCCGAGCAAGAATATTTGCCCAACCTCAATGCCTCTCGCCTCACGCAGCCGTTCTTTCGGCACTGGGCAGTTTTCAGGCACATGCAGCTCATCCGCCGCTGCATATAATGCCCGCATTTCATCGCTGCTCATTTTGATTTTGCCAGCGCGAATATCATCAAATGTCGCGTCATAATATAGCGCGGACTCGCCCGTATCAGCAATCACCTGAAACTCATGACTAACCGAGCCACCAATCGGCCCGCTGTCAGCATTCACGGCAATGGCAGTCAGCCCCAGTCGTGCAAAAATGCGATGATAAGTGTCATACATTTTGCTGTATTCCAGCTTGGCATCCTCAATATTCGCGTGGAAAGAATATCCGTCTTTCATAAAAAATTCGCGCCCGCGCATCACGCCAAATCTCGGGCGGATTTCATCGCGGAATTTCCAGTTAATTTGATACATATTGATCGGCAGCGATTTATAACTGCGCACAAAGGCGCGGAAATTATCAACAATCATCTCCTCGCAAGTCGGGCTATAGAGCAAATCGCGCTCATGCCGATCGGTAATCCGCAGCATTTCCTTGCCGTAAGCGTCATAACGCCCTGATTCTTTCCACAAATCCGCAGGCTGCAAAGTCGGCATAATCACGCGGATACAGCCCGCCTTGTCCAGCTCATCGGCAATAATCGCCTCCACCTTGGCAAGCACGCGCTGACCAAGTGGTAGCCATGTGTATAGCCCCGCCGCTTGCTGGCGGATCATGCCAGAGCGCAGCATCAAACGATGCGAAACAATCTGCGCCTCAGAAGGTGTTTCTTTAAGTAAAGGAAGGAAATATTTAGAGAGATACATATTTGAACCTAGATGACTGGATGATAGGATGAAGAGATGACTATAAATATTACTATCTCGTCATCTTGTCATCTAGTTATCTCGTCATCTAACAACTATCAACCCACTTTTTATAATAAGTGACAGCGAAGCCGTCACCAAAACGGCAAGCAAGGCAGCAATTGTGATGAGTTTTTTCCAGCGGATGGCTTTTGGCGCGGATTCTTTTTGCTCAGGCGCATACTCAACCGAAAACGGAATGGCAATAAACGCCATTATCCAAAAAGCATTGAGAAAGGTGAAAAAGGCGAATGTTGGGGACATGGTAGTTAGCTATAAACATCTTTGCGATGGTCAACATCTACCACCATAACTATTAACATGCTATCTTCAATTTTACAGATTATACGATAGTCATGCACTCGGTAACGCCACAATCCCTTTAATTCCGAGTGGAGTGCTTTACCAAAACGGCGTGGGTCTTCATTTGTGGATATCCGCTCACGCATATAGCGCAGAATATCAGCTTGGGCTTGGCGGTCTAGCTTTGAAAGTTGCTTCTTGGCATTGTCATCATAAACAACCTGCCACATGAGCTAGTGCTTAACTGAAAAATCAAAGCCAAGCTCGCGCTCAACTTCGTCTTGGGAATAGATTTTATTTTTTTGTGCTAGAACCTGCTTTGCGCGTTCAATATCCGCAATATCTTCAAGATAATTACTAACCGCCTGCACAACAAAAAAATCCTCACTCTGCCCATTTTTGGCGGCAAGGGCGTGAAGTTGTGATTGTATATGTTGGTCAAAATGTATCTGCATAGTGATTATTTTATGTAAAAATTGCATTTATTGCAACTAAAAACAAAAAAGGCGGGCTTATAAGACTTGCAGGCGGCTATACTCGACCAAAACACTTGGATTTTGAAACTTAAGTCACCATCGCTGCTCACTGAAACCTAAAACTCAAGGCGCAATTTAGAGCTGTTCCTCCATTATAACCAACCGAGTATTGCTGCGTTGCACCAGCTACATTTCCATTGTCATAACAAGTAGTATCAGAGGCTTGTGTTGCTGCTGTACTAGAACTTCCGATACTTCCATTACCTGCCGCCCAAGTTAAATTATAATGACCTGGAGCCCATAAAACATATTGTGCTTTTATTTTGCCTGATTGTGGCAAACCATCGTCCATTTTACTATCAATTGCATAAACTTGCTGTGAACTCAGTGCTAAAGATGACACAGCATAAGGAGCACCATTCCCATCTATTTGGGTGATTTTTGAAATAATATAATAATGTTCATCCGCATTTACAGAATAAACTGTAATATAATTACTATTGCCTATTTTTGCAGATGGCAATTCTTTTGAAATAGGATAAGTTATAGATGTCGTACTCCAAACATTATCTGCTATGGTAGGAGTTGCTGTTGCATACTTAAAATTGCCACTTATCAATCCAGAATTAACAGATAAATCCGACCAAAACCAAACAGTTTCTCCATGCTGCAAATATTTACTATTATTGCCACCACCACAACATATACCTTCTAAAATGCTATTACCATTACCTTCCCCTATCGTTCCAGCACGGGGAACAGATGCTGTAAAACCAACAGCAGCAACTTCGCTTGCTGCCATATCCCCTGGTAGGGCATTATATTTTAGCCGAAAGGTATGAACTGCGGTGTTATATTGCTCAATTTGAGAAATTTGGCTACGGATTTCAGCGGAGGAAATTAAATCTCTCCCAACCAAAACACCACCAATGATAAGCCCAATAATAACTATAACAATGGCAATTTCCACGAGGGTGAAAGCGTATTTATGGCAGTAGGAAGTTGGAAAGTTGGAAAGTTGGAAAGTTGGAAAGTTTTTTGCACATCGCGATCCATGTCAATAAAATTTATCTATAGGTGACGATTTTATTATATTCTTCAGAGTAATACAAACAGAAAAGGCGGGCTTATAAGACTTGGCGACGACATACTCTCCCATGCCTTGAGACATAGTACCATCTGCGCTAAGGAGTTTCACGGTCGTGTTCGAGATGGGAACGGGTGGTACCTTCCTTGCTATAATCACCAAGTCATATAAGCCCGCCTTTTTTGACGGTATGACATGTGTTTAGGTTTTTCTGGCTTAGAGATGACTAGATGAAGAGATTACGAGATGACTAGAAAATTCTTGTCATCCAGTTATCTTATCATCTGGATTCTTT
>SXRF01000023.1 GCA_005792635.1 Rickettsiales bacterium | reverse complement strand
CCGCCGAGGTGATAGACGGGGCGCAGTCCAAAGTGTTTGACGAGGCGGAAAACCGCCTCCACGCGCAAAAGGCTGTTCTACTCTGGTGTTTGGGTGCGATATAGATATGAACCTACTACAAATATATGAACCCAACCAAACGCCTTTACCACATTCGGATGTGGCGGCGGTGGGGATTGATCTCGGCACGACGCACTCGGTGGTCGCGGTGGCGTCTGCTGGCAATGTTGAGGTGGTGCATAATATCCATGGTCACGCGCTTGTCCCCTCGGTGGTTTATTACGCGGCGGATGGCAAGGTGGAAGTTGGTTATAGCGCGAAGGCGCGTGGCGACAAAGGCGAGAAAAATGTTATTTCCTCCATAAAACGCTTGATGGGGCGCGGGGCGGAGGACATAAAAAAAGTCCTTGGTAATTTGCCGTATGACATTGTGGAAAATATCGGCGAAAAAAATGCTGGTATGGTGCGGCTGAAAGTTGCTGGGCAGGAAAAAACGCCTGTAGAGATTTCCGCTGATATTTTGAAACACTTAAAAGCCATGGCTGAAAATGCGCTGGGCAAACCAGTCACCAAAGCGGTTATAACCGTACCCGCCTATTTTGATGATGCGGCGCGGGCAGCGACTAAAGACGCTGCGGCACTCGCTGGGCTAGAAGTTCTGCGGCTGGTGAACGAGCCAACGGCGGCGGCTCTGGCGTATGGTTTGGATAAAAATGCACAAGGTATATATGCGATTTACGACCTTGGCGGTGGCACATTTGACATTTCACTGCTCAAGCTTGAACAAGGCGTTTTTCAAGTACTGGCGACAGGCGGCGATACCGCGCTGGGCGGCGATGATTTTGACCAAGCGATCGCCGCTTGGTTGCTCACAGAAATCGGGCATGGTGCAGCCCAGCTTTCCAGCGAAAAAATTGGCGAAGTGGTTGCCATTGCCCGCGAGGCGAAACACGCGCTTACCAGCAGCCAAGAAGTAGAAATAGTTTGTCATCCCGCACTTGTTGCGGGATCTGGTAAGGATATTGAAGGAAAGCCAGACCCCGCTATGCAGCGGGGTGACAATTTAGTGGTAAAATTATCCCGCGTGGATTTTGAGTTGCTCATCGCGCCGTATGTCCAGAAAACTATTGCCGTTTGTGAGCAGGCGATGGAGGATGCGAAACTAAGCGTTTCCGATATTAAGGGCGTGGTGATGGTTGGTGGTTCAACGCGTGTGCCGATGGTTGTGCAGTTGGTGGAGGAATTTTTCGGCAAAAAACCGCTGACAGATGTCAATCCTGACGAGGTGGTGGCACTCGGCGCAGCCTTGCAGGCGCAGGGACTTACCGAG
Source organism: Rickettsiales bacterium (assembly GCA_005792635.1). GTDB lineage: Bacteria > Pseudomonadota > Alphaproteobacteria > Rickettsiales > SXRF01 > SXRF01. Next base: position 34,247 of record SXRF01000023.1, on the reverse strand, counting down.
GGGTCTGATAATCTGCTGCTGGATGTTATTCCTCTGTCTTTAGGGCTGGAAACGATGGGCGGGCTTACGGAAAAGCTGATATATCGCAACACGCCGATTCCCGTTGCGGTTTCTCAAGAATTTACCACCTATAACGATGGGCAAACCGCTATAAAAATTCATATTGTGCAGGGTGAGCGCGAAATGGCGGAGCATAATCGGTCGCTCGCAAATTTTGTGCTAACCGATATTCCGCCGCTTCCTGCTGGTATTGCGCGGGTGGCGGTGAATTTCGTGGTGGATGCGGACGGGTTGCTAACCGTTTCTGCGATGGAAAAAACCACGGGTAAAACGCAAACCATCGTCATAAAACCATCATACGGTATTGAGCCAGAAGACATGGAGCGAATGCTGCGCGAGAGCATGGAAAACGCCAAGCGCGACATTATGGAACGCTTGCTGGTGGAAGCGCGGGTGGATGCACAGCGTTCAATCGTGGAGCTGGACAGCGCACTCAAACAAGACGCGGATTTGCTGGAAGAAGGCGAGTGGCGCAGGATTGAGCGGCAGGTCGCCGTGGTTCGCAACGCCATAGAGGGCGAAGACCGCGACTATATTGATGCCGAGGTTCAGGAGCTAGGGCGCGTCGCACAACCATTCGCGGAAAGACGGATGGACAGGGCAATTTCAGGCGTTCTGAAAGGCGCGAAAGTAGATGAGGTTTAGACCTGTTTAACTCACTTTTCACGCACATTACTACTATCAGCAGCTTCTTTAATTACAGGGTGCTGGTCATGCCCAACAGCAGTTATTGCAGCTCCCATAGAAGAGCTATCCATATTGCCTAATTCAAATTTATTTTCTTGATAAAACAAAGCTTTAACATCCTCTCTGCCTTGAAATTTTTCCGTAGAGATGTCAACGACGACCATGGCAGGTCTTATTACAGAATGTTTTGTTACGATTTCTTCCACCAGTGTATTGTCTATCCCCAATTTCTTTAGTTTTTTACTCAAATCTTTCGCAAAAGTTTTTCCCATTGCTGGTATCGTTAGTAAATTTGGAGGGAATTCTTGATTACCAGCAGCATATTGAAAAACTATATCATGCACCCCAACCACACCAGCTCTCGTATCCTCGTATCTTTTAACATATATATTATCGCCGCCGTAATATGAGGTATATTTATCGATGTTATCACCAGAATCCAACAAGGCTTTTGTTATAACCTCGTAGGATTTTTTCCTATATTCTTTAATTGAATCTGAAAATTCTATCCAAGCATTAAATCCATTCGCAAAATTCATTTGGTCTTTTATTGCCTTATGTTGCGGATTTTCGTAATCTTTCTTTGCTTGGAGGAGGCATTCGTAATTGCGCTGCCTATCGCTTATTTCTAGGCGATTGGCACGGCTATCTGGTAAATCTAGGATTGGTAGTTTAATCTCCACAGAAGGATTAAATTTGGTAAAATTTATCTTGTATCGTTCGAATTTATCATTGATTTCTTGTTGATTAAGCTGAATCATACCACTGCCGTTTTTTAAGTATTATTGTAAAATATATTAAAAATCTATAATATATTTTCTAAAATGCAAGTGTTTTTGAGATTGTTAGGTGAGCTATGGCTCATCGCGCAAGCTAGAGAGAAGATGATGAGCTGGTTCTTAGCCATCTTCTAAATGCAGAAGCAGCGCGACGCCAATCATGATTACTATTGCTGCTGGTGTCCATGCCGCAAGGATGACAGGTATCGTACCGCTTGCGCCGAAAGCAAAGATAATATCTGTGCAGAAATGCAATAAAAACCCGACGACAACGCCTGATACTACCAAAACACCGATTTTCCCACGGCGTGGTGAACGCAGGGAAAATACCGCAGAGATCAACACCGTGCCGACAAGAAGAAACGGACTGGCGAGCAAGCTATGCCAATATAGCTTGTGTTTTAGCGCGGAAAAGCCAGCCTCTTCCAGCATGTTTATGAAGCTCGGCAAATGCCAAAATGACATAGTTTCTGGTGAGGCAAAACTATCTTGGATATGCTCCATAGTCAGCGTGGTAGGCAGGCTATACTCCGCCAAATTCTCCGTAGGCTTGGCAGGCACAGAGCGTACCACACTGCTTAAATGCAAAACTCCTGCACCTAACACTGCATGGTCGGCATCCAAGCGTTCCACAAATTTTTTATCATTATCAAAAGAAAAAATCATTACCTTCGCAAATGACATATCATTTTGCAGCAATTTGGCGGAATGAATTATATGCTCGCTGATATTATTGTTTTTGTCATCCTCCATCTGGCGCAACCATAAACCAGATGACGAAACGGCAAGCAAGCTAGTGTTTCCTGCGATATATTTTCCTTCCAACTGCTCATTTCGCATCATAAGAGCCGAAGAGAATGGGTTGAAAATAGTGGTCATAAACACGCCAAGTGCGAATACCACCGCCATTGCTGGCGATAAAAACTGCCACACGGAAACTCCAGATGCCCGCGCTATTATAAGCTCTTGTGTGCGGGTGAGGCGGGTAAGAGCCACCATGCTGCCGATAAGCACCGCATAAGCCATCAATTTTTCAGCAAAACTGGGAAGTTTAAGCAGCGATAGAGATAAAATTATTTGAAAAGGAACACCACCGCGCCCCGAAGCGCGGCGGATCATTTCCACAATATCAATTAGCAAAGTAATGGCGAGAAGGCAGACAAGAGCAAGCAAAATCGCCAGCAAAAAATGCTTACCAATATAGCGCGATAATGTCCACGGAAGTCTCATACAGAATAATTTTTGTCATTTTTGAGTGGTAAAAGCTTAGGTTCAGTTCATAAATTCGCTATGGCGCAAGCGACCCGAAGGGCGGCGAAGCCAATATGGTGGTTTCCGAGAACCGTAGCGCAGTGTACACTAAGTACATGAGCTTTGGTACGCGCAGGAAACTGCCATTTGCAGCAAGCTATAGTAGAATTTATGAACTGAACCTATTGAACGACGATTTCCTTAAACAGCACATCATTAATTTGTTTTGGTGCAATCGCTTTATTTACGCGCAGCAAAATTTCCTCACGCAGCCTTTGAATTCCCGCTGAACCAGCAACATCGCTCGGGCGCAGTTCGCGCAGGTAAGTGTTAATGCCGTCCACTAAGCGCGGCAAAGACGACTCAATAGCAGGGACATCAGTTTGTTTGGTTACTTCCAAAACCACGGTGGTTTTTAGGAAAACTGAAGATTTTCCCGAACCGTTTAGATTAACCAAAAACTCTGGCAGAGTGTAATATACTGCGGCATTTACTATTGGGTTTCCATGTTCATCAAGCTCAACAGCTTCCTTGCCGCCTTCGGCGTGTTCTTCACCGCCCTTGGAGGTCATAAGAAATGCGCCAACTCCGCCACCAATCAACAAAACGGCGGCGGCGGCAATTATAATCAATTTTTTCTTCGATTTTTTCGGTGCAACGCCCTCAGCACCTTCCGCGCCTTCTGCGCCAGCCCCAGCATCACCAGTAGCTTTTTTGTCTTCTTCTTCAGTTGCCGCTTTTTCTTTTTTTGCCATAAACCACTCTCGTTTTTTGATGATTAAATATTATGCTGCCTAAACGGTACTAATATCAGGCGCATCAACACATTTCATACCAACCACATGATAGCCAGAATCAACATGTAAAACCTCGCCAGTTGTCCCTTGTCCTAGCTCGGAAAGTAAATAAACAGCCGAGCCACCAACATCTTCAATAGTGGTGTTGCGACGAAGAGGAGAGTTATATTCGTTCCATTTCAATATATAGCGGAAATCACCGATGCCCGAAGCAGCAAGGGTTTTTATCGGTCCTGCGGAGATGGCGTTGACGCGAATATTATTTTCGCCCAAATCCATCGCCAAATAGCGAACACTAGCTTCCAGAGCAGCTTTGGCAACGCCCATAACATTATAATGTGGGACAACGCGCTCCGCACCATAGTAAGTAAGCGTCACCATGCTACCGCCATTTTTCATAAGCAAGCTAGCGCGTTTAGCAACGGCAGTGAAGGAATAGCAGGAAATATTCATCGTCATTTGGAAATTTTCCAATGAGGTATCAACATATTTGCCCTTCAGCTCGTTTTTGTCGGAGAAAGCAATGGCGTGAACGATAAAATCTATCTGACCCCAAGATTTTTCAATCTCAGCAAACAAAGCATCAATGCTCGCCATATCCGTAACATCGCATGGTAAGATAAGCTTTGAACCCAAGCTCTCCGCCAGTGGTCGCACACGCTTTTCCAACGCCTCACCCTGATAGTTGAAAGCTAGCTCCGCGCCTTGCGCGTGCAGATATTGTGCAACGCCCCATGCGATTGATTTATCGTTGGCAAGCCCCATAATAAGCCCACGCTTACCCGCCATAAGAGTTCCTTGTGGCACTTTTGGCTGTTGTTCTGTAGTTTCTGTCATTATAGCCTTTTGCTCTATTTAGTTTTAGTTGTTGGATTATTAGGCTTCTTTAGAAACTCATTTTAACAAAAAAGCGCGAAGCAATGAAAGCCGAGCGAAATGAGGTTATTCTACATAACTGACATGAGCGAGGAAGGTTCATTGCAAGCAGATTTGAAGTTAAAATGAGTTTATGAGGAAGTCTATTGAACAATCTGCCAAGAACCATCTGGCTCGCGGCAAGCTGTGCCATGACCATTTTGCGATTTACCACCAATTACGATGGTTTGGTTATATTCGCGGCAATAGCGACCATCAGCGGTTTGGTAGTAGTTAGAAGGCGTAACTGTGCCATAATTTCCACTTTGTGGGTTTTTCCATGGCAGAGCCCTGCCAGCAGGAGCGGTTTCTAGTGCGCGTTGTGAAGTTTCGTTATAAGCAGCCATATCCGCAGCATCAAGAGATGCGCCGATGTTATTACCGATTGCCGCACCAAGCAAAGTTCCAGCGATGGTTGCTACAACTTGCCCTTTTCCACTGCCAATATTATGACCGATAACTCCGCCGCCAATTGCGCCAGCAACTGTCCCAACATCTTGTTTATTTAAGCCACCACCCTGCATAACGCCGCTATTCGGGCGACCGTTCGGTTGAGCGCAAGCGGAAATAAAAGATGTAACCACTAGCAAGGCAAGAATTTTTGAGGTTTTCATAAATAATCCTTATAATAAAAATAGGTTGTGGGTAGAAACAGAATATATGACACACATATATTCCACAATATTACACGATTGGCAACTACCAATAGATGGATAAAATGTTACTACTTTGTAATATACCCTTCCCATTTCAAGCTGCGGCGTTGTTAGCCGTCGTCTCGTGTACAAAAGCGTACACTTCGCCTAGGCTGCCTAGCCACATCTTGAACTGCTTTGGGTATAATTGGTTATGTAAGTAAATAAAATTGTCGGCATTTACACTTTTTTCATAATTATGGGTGATAGTATATTGGTATGCGTAAAAACTTGCCAACAACAAACATGAAAGAAAGCCACTCATGAGCGAGAACACACAAATGGCGGAATTACTTTGTACTCGCCTATGTCACGATCTAACAGGGCCGATTGGTGCGGTGAATAACGGCGCGGAGTTTTTAAGCGAGGAAGGTTTTGATTTGCAAAACCAAGCGGTTGATTTGATTGTTAGCAGTGCGTTTTCCGCCGTAACCCGCCTGCAATTTTATCGTATGGCGTATGGCAATGTAAAAAATCATGGAGAGGCAAATCTTGCCGAAAGGCAGAAAATCGCTACGGATTATTTCGTTGGCAGCAAAATAACGCTGGATTGGCCAGAAACACACACTGACGCGGCGGCAGTTTCCATCAGCATCAAAATGGCGCGGTTGATTTATAATTTGCTGATAATCGCATCGGCGGCGTTAATTCGCGGCGGCACGATTTCTGTGCGTTTGGAAACTGATGCTCTCGCGCAGAAAATCATTAAAATTTCTGCCAAGGGTACAAATTTGAAATGGGAAGCAGAAGGTGAAAAAATACTTTCTGGTGATAGTTCCGCTAGCGAAATAAATACGAAAAATGTTCAGCTTTATCTAACAAAGCAATATGCGGATGATCTTCGTGCAAAAATTCAGTGGCGCATTGCCGAAGATGAGTTATTGTTGCAGGTAGTGCAGCCAGCAGGCGACCAGTAATCCACAAATTATAACATGTAGGCGTAGTTATGGATGATTTAATTGTTGAGTTTATAACCGAGACGGGCGAGAGCCTTGCCATGCTTGACACCGAATTGGTGAAGCTGGAACATAACCCGCAGGACGAGGGAATTCTTGGCAATATTTTCCGCATTATGCACACTATCAAAGGGACTTGCGGCTTCCTAGGGCTGCCGCGCCTTGAGCATGTGGCGCATGCTTCCGAAAATGTCCTCGGCAAAATACGCGATAAAAAAATGGAAGCAACGCCGCAGGCGGTTACGCTGATTTTGGAATCTCTGGATAATATTAAAGAATTACTGGATTATTTGAGTGCTAACGGGCAGGAACAGGACGGCGACGATAGCGAATTAATCGGGCGGCTGAACCAATTTGCCGATAGTGGTGGAGTTAGTGCCAGTGCCAGTGCTGGTGCTAGTGCGGGTGTTAGTGAAGAAATGGTTGAAACTCCTGCACCAGAAGCTGCGCCCGCTGAAAATCAATTCTCGCATTTCAAGGGTGATGACGACCCATTCATGGTTGAGGCCTTGGCGAAAATGGCGGCAGAGGAGGCGGCTAAAAAAGCCGCCGAGCAAGCACCAGCCGCCGCTGCTATAGAGGCAGCTCCAGAGCCAGCTTCGCAACCAGCTCCGCAGCCTGCGGCTAAAGCCAAAGAGCCAGCGGCTAAATCAGAAGATAAAAAAACAGAGGACTCTGCCAATCAATCCATCCGCGTGAATATTGATGTTCTTGAAAACCTCATGCAGATGGTGAGCGAACTGGTGCTAACGCGCAACCAGCTTATGCAGATTGTGCGCTCTAAAGACGACAAAGAATTGCTGACACCGCTGCAACAATTGAGTCATATCACTTCGGAATTACAAGAAGGCGTGATGAAAACGCGGATGCAGCCGATTGGCAATGCGTGGGCGAAATTCCCGCGCCTAATCCGCGATTTGTCGTTGGAATTGGGCAAAAAAATTGAGCTAAAAATGAACGGCGCGGAAACGGAATTAGACCGCCAGCTTCTGGAGGTTATTAAAGACCCACTGACGCACATGGTGCGAAATTCTTGTGATCATGGCTTGGAAAAACCCGCTGACCGCCTTGCCGCTGGCAAGCCTGAAGTGGGAACGGTGACACTTTCCGCCTATCACGAGGGCGGGCATATCATCATTGAAATTGTTGATGATGGGCGCGGGATAAATATTGAGCGTGTGAAGCAAAAGGCTCTGGCGAATGGTTTGGCGACCGAAGCATCGCTAGAGGCAATGAGCGAAAAACAAATCGCGCAGTTTATTTTTGCCGCTGGTTTTTCCACCGCCGAAGCCGTCACCAGCGTTTCTGGGCGCGGTGTGGGCATGGATGTGGTGAAAACCAATATTCAAAAAATCGGTGGTGCGCTGGATCTGGATTCCACTTGGGGCAAGGGTTCAAAAGTTGCGGTGAAAATTCCGCTGACGCTCGCCATCGTGTCGGTGTTGATTGTGGAAACGCATGGGCAGAAATTCGCCATCCCGCAAATAAATGTGGTGGAGCTGGTTCGCGCTGCGCCTGAGGCGGATGTTAAGGTGGAAACCATCAATAACGCGCTGGTTATGCGCCTGCGTGATAAGCTGCTGCCGCTGGCGGTTATGTCGGAGCTTCTTGGTTTTGACTGTGATCACGCAGAACTAATGAAAAAAGAAATTTTTGTCGTGGTGTGCCGCGTTGGTAATTATGATTTCGGGATATTGGTGGATAGGGTTTTTGACACCGAGGAAATCGTGGTGAAGCCTGTTTCTGACATATTAAAATCCATCTCGCTATATTCGGGCAATACCATCCTTGGCGATGGCAGCGTGATTATGATTCTTGACCCGAACGGAATCGCCCGCACGATCAGCAGCGCGGATGTTTCCTCTCGCGCCGAGAATATGAACGCAGTTATGGTGGAAGAAGAAAAATCGGTGAGCTTCCTGTGCTTCTCGCTGGGCAGTAATGCTTCGCCGAAGGCTGTGCCGCTGGAGTTGGTTTCACGGCTAGAGGAAATTGATGTAAAAGATATTGAGGTGGCGGGCGATAAACCTGTGGTGCAATATCGCGGCGATTTAATGCGCCTCATCACGCTGGATAACGAGCTATCACTGCCTAATAGCGGTATGGTGGATGTTATTGTTTTTGGCTATGACAAAAAAGTTATTGGTTTGGTGGTTAGCGAAATTATTGACATTATCAAAGCACCGTTTGACATAAAACTAACCACGAAAGAAGCCAAGGAACATGGCTATCTGGGCAGTATGGTACTGGCGGGTAAAACCACCGATGTGGTGGATATTGGTTATTTGCTGAAAGATTTGGTTGATGATGCGGTGGCAAATGTTAGTGCATCGGGGAAAAATCATGGCGCAAATAAAACCATATTACTGGTGGAGGACAGCCCGTTTTTCCGCAACCTGACTGTGCCGATGCTTTCCGCCGTTGGTTATAAAGTTACGACGGCTGAAAACGGCGAAATTGCTTTTAACATGCTGACCAATGATAATCTGAAATTTGACGCGATTGTGACTGATATTGAAATGCCAGTGATGGACGGGTTTCAGTTTGCCTCTGCTTGCCGCAAAACTCCTAAAATAAATGGAACGCCGATTATCGCCTATACCGCTTCGCTGAGTAACGAGGTGATAGAGCGCAGCAAATCGGTGGGTATGAATGATTGTATCACCAAAACCGACAGGCTGGGGCTGCTCGATTCCGTCGCCCACTGGCTAGTTTCGCATAAGGAGGCAATCTAATGAGTGCTTCACCTCATATCGCGGCTAGTGTTTCACCAGCGCATGACACGGCGGAGAATATGTTTGTTACCATGCGGGTGGACAAGCAGTTGTTTGGCATTCCTGTGAAAAATGTGCGCGATGTTCTGCGCCAGCAAAAAGTGACACCAATACCTCTTGCCGCGCCTGAAATTGCTGGTTCGCTCAACCTGCGCGGGCGCATTGTCACGGTGATAAATCTGCGCCGCCGCTTGCGTTTGCCAGAGCGCGAGGATGGCGAAAAAAGCATGTTTGTGGTTGTGGAGCATAAGGGTGAGCTGTTTAGCCTGATGGTGGATAGCATCAGCGAGGTGATGACTGTGCCTGAATACGCTATTGAAAAATCGCCGACCAACCTTGGCGGCGCGTGGAAAGATGTAACAACGGGGATTTATAAGCTTTCTGGTGAGTTACTGGTGATAATTGATGTGCAGATGATGCTTACTATCTAGCTGTGTCAGTGTCGGTTGTCAGTGTCAAAAATATTTTTTACTAACCGACACCGATAACCGACACCGACACTAGAAAAACAAAAGGACAAAAAAATGCCGACATGCCTTGTAGTTGATGATTCAAAAGTAGTTCGTAAGTTGGAACGCCGTATCATGGAGGAGCTTGGCTTTTCTGTGGATGAGGCGGAGGACGGGCAGAAGGCAACTGAATACTGCACGGCGCAAAAGCCTGACCTTATTTTGCTTGATTGGCACATGCCTGTCATGGAGGGTTTGGAGTTTCTGAAACTCCTGCGGGCGATGCCAGATGGTGATAAGCCAAAGGTTATATTCTGCACCACGGAAAGCGATATGACCCATATCATGAAGGCGATTGAGTGCGGCGCGAATGAATATGTGATGAAGCCGTTTGACGCGGAAATCATCAAGGGCAAATTAGAACAAATTGGCATGTTGTAATTCAAAATAAGGAAAAATACCGTGCCGATAAAAGTTTTATTAGTGGATGATTCAGCGGTTATTCGCGGCTTGGTGAATAACGCTATTTCTGCTGATCCTGAAATACAGGTTGTTGGCTCGGCGGCAAATGGGCAGATGGCGGTAAAAATGGCGGGCGAGCTGCTGCCTGATATTATTATTCTGGATATTGAAATGCCGATTATGGACGGCATCACCGCACTGCCAGAAATTCTCAAAGCCGCGCCGAATTGCAAAGTCATCATGGCTTCTTCGTTGACCGAGCGCAACGCGGCGATTAGCTTCAAAGCCTTGAGCCTTGGCGCGAGCGACTATCTGGCAAAACCAACCGCAAAAACCAGCAATGATGTGGTAAATTTTCACCGCGAACTCGTCGCCAAAATAAAGGCTCTTGGTGGCAGTAAAGCGACTATGAGCGTTGCAAAACCACCGCCAATAATAATTGCGCCGACAATTACAATACAGAGTAATCCAGCTATCAAACCTGCACCAGCGATGCCATTATCGCAGCCTATGCCGCTGCGGGTTAGTGGTGGGATAAAAGCTATTGCCATAGCGTCGTCCACGGGCGGGCCGCAAGCTTTGATGACGGTGTTTGAGGCGATGAAAGGGCAGCAAATCAATGTCCCGATTTTTATTACGCAGCACATGCCCGCAACTTTTACCACTGTCCTTGCCCAGCATATTTCAATCGCCAGCGGGCGCAATTGCCTTGAGGTAAAGGGCGGCGAAGTCGTAACTGGGGGTAATATATATCTCGCGCAGGGCGATTACCACATGACACCAGAGCAAATTGCGGGCGGGCAGGTGGTGATAAAAATAAACCAAGACGCGCAGGAAAATTTCTGTCGTCCCGCTGCTGACCCGATGCTACGCGCACTCAGCAAAATATATGGCAGGCAGCTATTGGTTGTGGTGCTGACGGGTATGGGGCAGGACGGAATGCTCGGTGCTAAAATGGTGGTGGAAAATGGCGGTAGTGTAATCGCGCAGGACGAGGCTTCTTGCGTGGTTTATGGAATGCCAAAAGCTATCGCTGACCACAAGCTCGCCAGCGCAGTGCTGCCGCTAGCGGAAATTGGTGGCTATATCATCAGGCAGTTGGGAAACAGATAATGCAAGCGCAGGATTTCAAATATCTGGCTGATATTCTGAAAAAACGATCGGGGCTGACCCTGACCGATGATAAGGAATATCTTATTGAAAGCCGTCTTGTTCCCATCGCTCGTAGCCAGAATCTGCATGACATAGCGCAGCTTTGTAATTCGCTGCGTACCAAGCCGAATGAGGCTTTGCTGGTTGAGATAACCGAGGCGATGACCACAAATGAATCCTCGTTCTTCCGCGATATAAAGCCCTATGATGCGCTGCGAAACATCATATTCCCGATGATGCTGCAAAAAAACGCCATGACCAAAAATATCCGTATTTGGAGTGCGGCTTGCTCCACTGGGCAAGAACCATACACTATTTCCATGTGTATTCAGGAAGACATAGCAAAACTTGGCGGCTTTCGCTTTGAAATTATGGCGACTGACCTTGCCAAAAAAGTGGTGGATAAGGCGCGTCTGGGGATTTATTCGCAGTTTGAGGCGCAGCGCGGGCTGCCCATCCAAATGCTGGTGAAATATTTTTCTTCCCTGCCTGATACCTCGTGGCAATTAAAGGACATTATCCGCAGCATGGTTAAATTCGGAACTCATAATTTGCTGGATGATTACGGGTCGCTTGGGAAATTTGATATTGTCTTTTGCCGCAATGTGCTGATATATTTTGACGAGCCGATTAAGGCGCAAATAACCGAAAAAATGGCAAAAACCCTGTCGCCCAATGGAATATTGATACTCGGCGCAACCGAAAGCCTGATTGACCCGCAAGGTCGCTTTGAACCGCTGGAAAATTTCCGCGGGGCGTATAGGTTGAAGTGAGTTTCCCTTATGGACAGTTATAGCGAAAAAATATTATCTGTAGTAAAAGAAAATGAAGAGTGGATGAATGATAATGGCGTAAAAGTAATAGGGCATGCAATACATGGCTCTATGCGTCATGGATTTCCAAAACCAACGAGCGATATTGATGTTTTGTTTTTGGTTGAGGATGACCCAAAACTTACAAAAATCGGCAAAATATCAGTAAAAGGCAATAAGGATGGTGCATTTTTGGTCGATGTGTGGCGTAATTTACAACTTGATGAAATGCGTCGTTATTCTGGACTTATTTGCTCTGTACGACAGTGTAGTTTAATGTTAGAGCATCTGCGTGATGAGTTCAGAAGTATAGAAGATTTGAAAACACCAAAAACTTGGAAATCAGAGGGAAAAGACAAGTCTGGCACAAGAACAGATAGGATAAATGAGACAACATGGATTATGACGGCTTTATTGGCGATGAAAGATGATGGTGTAGATCTTCCTAAAAATTTAGCTACGGAGCTTGATTATACGCTTGATTTATTTCATAAATTTAGGCGACATGAAAAAATCAGCAACTCAAGAATTAGCGATTGGGTGAATACAAGATAATTATGACAAAAACTTATATAATCCTATCCCTATTCCTTCTTACCGCCTGTGGTTCGTCGGCGTCGGCGACGAAAACCTATACAGCGGAGGGCATGGTTGGCTATGCCATAAACTGCTCAGGTGTGGAGCGGCATTGGGGCATGTGCTATGAAAAAGCTGGCGATAAATGCGAAAAAAACGGCTATGATATTCTGGATGTAATTGGCGAAGCGGGAACGACAACGGCGGTGAAAGCCACCAAAGAAGTTTCCACCACTGACACCACCGTCACCCATAACCGCACGATGATTATTCAGTGCAAACCGCCAAAACCGCCAGAAATAAAACCAACTTCCGTACCAGCACAGACACCACCGACACCAACACCAGCCGCAATACCACCAAAATGAACATAAAACTCGGAACGCGCAAAAGCCCACTCGCCCTTGCCCAAGCGCATCAGGTGCGTAGCCTTTTGCTTGCACTTTCGCCTGAAATTAGTGTGGAAATTGTGCATATCGTCACTAGTGGCGATAAATTCCTCGCCCAGCCACTCGCCGATATTGGCGGCAAGGGCTTGTTCACCAAGGAAATTGAGGAAGGATTGCTGGCTGGTGAGCTAGACATCGCCGTGCATTCCATGAAGGATATGCCGACCAAACTCCCAGATGGATTGATTATCGGCGCATTGCTGGAGCGCGAAGACCCGCGGGATATGTTGCTTGGCGAGGGGGGTAAAAGCCTTGCTGATTTGCCCAATGGTGTAATATTCGGCACATCGTCGCTGCGTCGCGCCGCACAGCTAAAAATAAAGCGACCAGACGCGCAAATCGTTCCTTTTCGCGGCAATGTGCAGAGCCGTTTGGAAAAATTAAAACGCGGCGAGGCGCAAGCAACCATGCTGGCAAAAGCGGGGCTTAACCGCCTTGGAATGCGCGATATTGCTGGGGTTGTGCTGGCCGTTGAGGATTTTCTGCCCGCCATCGCGCAGGGGGCAATCGGCATTGAGTGCCGCGCTGGCGACAGCAAAATCCGCGAGCTACTGGCACAGCTCAACCACCAGCCAACGCAAATCGCTGTGGATTGCGAACGCGCTTTCCTGCACCAGCTGGACGGCTCGTGCCGTACCCCGATTTCTGGCTATGCGATCATTCAAAACCAAGAAATTTTCCTACGCGGGCTAGTCGCCGCCCCTGATGGCAGCACCCACAAAACCGCAAGCCTGCGCGGTGACATAAAAGATTACGGAAAAATCGGCGCAGAACTCGGAAAAATGTTGCAATGATTATTAAAATTAATTAATATTGTTCTGGCGAATACCTTGGAGCTTATTTTCGAGGATTATTTACGGAGAAAATATGTCAGAACAAAGAACATCGCACGCAAGGCGCATATCTACGCAAAAAAATGATAAGCAAGAAAATAAATTAGTAATTTTTGATCGTGACGGAACTTTGATAATGTCGGAGAATGCTACGGCGATGTATTATGCTTGGCAAAAATTATGTGAAGATAATGATTTAGATCAACCGCCACTCACTCTGAAAGAGATGTATTATAATGTTGTTAAAGAAAAAAACTTTTATGAATTTGGAGCTAATGGAACAGAAGTTTGTGAGCGCATATGCGGGCAGAGATTAAAAGACAAAAATAATATAGGAAAATTAGCCAAAGATTTAGAAACTTTATATAAAATAATAAAAGCACAAATTCTTTTTGAGCAAGATGTCTTTTCTTTGCACTCTAGTGTTATACAATTGAAAGGTGGGAAGGAGGACTTTATAAAAGATGTTTGTGGAGATCCTTCTTTTATAGATAAAATAATAGAAAAAACGCTAGGATTTCCCGAAGACGATATGCCAGCAGAACCTGAATATTATTTTGAACATTTATCCACAGAGAAACAACAAGAAGCCATAAATGCTTGTGAACAAAATGATAATAAAAAAATAGCAGGGTTATATTATGAGGAAAAACTTCAAGACAGAGAAAGCAGATTAGAAAAAGTTAATAATAAATTATGGCAAGAGAAGGTATTTAAGCCTTTTACTGTTCCTTTTGGCTTTGTTCCTGAAGCTCTATCTGCTTTGAAAAAATTAAAAAAAATGGGTGTTAATTTTGCGTTAAATATATCTTCCGTTACGACTGGAGGTTTTGCGACTGATGAAGGTACAAATCAATTATTTGACAAATATAGGAACTTGCAATTTAAAATAGCCACAGGGCAAACTCCTGATGAATTTTTTGATTTCTACACAGCAAATCCTATTAGAGAAAAAGGATTTGAGGAGGTTTTTGCATATTTCAAAAATAAGGGCATTGATATTTCTCCGCAAAACGCTGTTGCTATTGGTGATGATGTGATTTCTAATCATAGGACAAGTAAATCATTGGGGCTTTCTGAACCTATAGCTATCAATTATTACCGAGAAAAAGACGATTTTAGGGGGCAAGAATATGATGATGTATGGCAAGAAACTCATTTGTGCGAATCTTTTAATGATTTGAATCAAATGATTGTAAAGCAGCTATGTGGTCAAGAACAAAATAAAGGATATAAAAAAGTAATTAGATAGAAAGAACGAGGTCTTTTGGGCAAAAATTCTTTTCTGGCTTCGATTTGCCCACTACCAGAGCGGAATTTATCGTGCTACATTGGTATAAAGGCGGTGATTGGTTGTCTTGCTGCTAGGTTAAGTAAGGTGTTTTTTGTTTGCAATTAATAATCATTCTCAAATTTAGCTATTGAATTATAAAGAAAATATTTTATGAGCAAACAAACAGAAGAAAAATGGTCGCTGGGTTTGATGAGTGGCACATCGCTAGACGGTATTGACGCGGCACTAATCCGCACTGACGGCGAGCATATTCTGGAGTTTGGGGCGCGGGTGACTGTGCCTTATAGCGACGCTGAAAAAGCGGCACTGCGCGAGGCGGTGCATGGGCGCGGCGATATGCTGATTGCCGAGCAGAATATAACGCTAAAGCACGCGGAAGTGGTAAAAACCCTGTTGAAACAGGCGGGTTTGAGCAATAAAGAAGTCGCGGTTATCGGCTTTCACGGGCAGACGGTTTCGCATCGTCCCGCCGAGCATCTTTCGTGGCAAATAGGGAGTGGCGGCTTGCTTGCGGAAAAAACGGGCATAGATGTGGTTTGCGATTTTCGCAGGCGCGACATGGCGGCGGGTGGCGAGGGTGCGCCGCTTGTGCCTCTATATCACGCCGCACTCGCAAGGCACATGGAGCTACCCGTTGCTGTGCTGAATATCGGCGGAATTGCTAATGTGACATGGATTGGTCGCTCGGAAACGGCGGCGCATGAGCTGATGGCACTGGATATTTTGGCGTTTGATACTGGTGTGGGGAATGTTTTGCTCAATGAATGGGCTTTGAAGCATACAGGGCGCGATTTGGATGTGGACGGCGCACTAGCCATGGCGGGCAAGGCGGATTTGGCGGTGGTGGAAAAATTGCTGAAGGATGATTTTTTTGCCAAGCATCCGCCCAAATCGCTGGACAGAAATTATTTTAACTTTGATAGCCTAGCGCATTTATCGGCGCAGGACGGCGCGGCAACGCTTACCGAATTCACCACGGCGGCGATTGCGGCGGGGGCAGCGTTTTTCCCGAAGCCAGCTTTGCAATGGTTCGTGGCGGGCGGCGGGCGGCTTAACCCTGCGATTATGGCATCGCTACGGCGACGGTTTGAGCGCGTGTATCCCGTGGAAACCCTTGGTTGGAATGGTGACGCGCTTGAGGCGCAGGCGTTTGCTTTTCTCGCTGTTCGGTCACTGAAAAAACTACCTCTATCGCTACCCACTACTACAGGCGCAATCCGCGCCGTGACTGGTGGGGCGTTGTATAGGGCTTAGGCGGCTTCGCCCTCATTTATCCCGAGCATCTTAAGCTTGCGGTGGAGGGCGGAGCGTTCCATCCCGACAAAAGCCGAGGTGCGCGAAATATTGCCGCCAAAGCGGTCAATCTGCGCTGCGAGATATTGTTTTTCAAATAATTCCCGCGCCTCGCGCAGCGGCATAGACATAATATCCGCATTGCTTTCAGGGCGGGCAAGAACAGGGTTTGAGGTAAGGATTTCTGGCGGCAGCTCATCCGCAGCAATCGGCTCGCTCTTACCCGTGGTCATAATCAACAACCATTCCATCATATTGCGAAGTTGGCGAACATTCCCCGGCCAGCTATAAGCTTGCAACATAACAATAGCCTCGCTAGAAAGAGTGCGAACGCTAAGCCCTGCCATTTCCGCGGCGCGTTTCAGGAAGTAGCTGCAAAGCTCTGGCACATCCTCCCTGCGTTCTTTCAGCGATGGCATGTGTATCGGCACAACATTCAAACGGTAATATAAATCCCCGCGCAGGCGACCAGCGGCAACTTCCGCCTCCAGATCATGGTTGCTGGCGGCAATCACCCGAACATCAACCTCAACTTTATTATTACCCCGTTGGCGGGTGAAATTTTGATCTTGCAATGCACGAAGCACTTTTCCTTGTGTTTCCAGCGGCATATCGCACAGCTCATCAATGAACAGCGTTCCGTTATGAGCGCGTTCAAAAAGCCCCAGCTTTTCTGCGCCACCTGTTGGATTACTGTCTTCTACGCCGAATAATTCAGCTTCCAAACGGTCAGGAGTTAGCCCTGACGCATTCATCACCACAAAATTAGCATTGGCGCGGGCGGATTTCGCATGTATCAGCCGCGCAAACATTTCCTTGCCAGTTCCCGCACCACCAGTGATGAGTACGCGGCTGGCAGTTGGGGCAATTTTTTCCAAGCTCGCCCGCAATTGTGAAACCACTTGCGATACGCCGTTTAGCTGTGTTTCTAGCTTTCCGCGCGTTTTAAGCTCGGTATTTTCGCTTTTAAGCTTGGCGTTTTCCAAAGCCCGCGCCAGAACCAGCAACAATCTATCTTCCTTAAACGGCTTCTCAATGAAGTCATAAGCCCCGATTTTGATGGCGGAAACCGCCGTTTCAATATTCCCATGCCCACTTATCATAACCACGGGGATATGCGGGTATTTTTTCTTAATAAACTCAAGAATTCCAAGACCATCCAGCTCGCTGCCTTGCAACCAAATATCCAAAATCACCGCTGACGGCGCACGCGACGCTAGTTCCTTAAAGGCGGAATCACTGTTATGCGCGGTGCGGGTGGCGTATTTCGCGTCCTTAAGGATATCGCAAATCAGCTCGCGGATGTCTTTTTCATCATCAATAACAAGGATATCGGTGGTCATTATAATCTCATCTCTGTGCGATTTTTGATAGTTTATCTAGATGGTCATTCATGTAACCATACAAATCTGATTGTAGTTCAACTTTAACGAGCCTAGATGCTTTACACCTTTGATATCGTGGAACATCAGGAACTGTTTCTTCATGTCGCTTAGATTTTTCATTAGAAACTATTGCATTTCCAACAGATACAATACCACTTTCAAGTATTCCAAGTGCTTTTAATGGTTCTAATATGCATTGCTCATTGTCTTTTTCCCCCATGGACTTACTAAGCGCATTAGCCATGGCTTTTCCAGATTCAAATTTATAAAATGTTGATATTGAGTTGAATTTTCCTGTTTTTGCATTACTTCCTTCATTCGTTATGCCTAATTCATGTGACAATATTAATGAAATTATTTCCTTATAATCACTTCTTTGTTTTATTGCTGAGATTCCTTCATCTCCAAGAACATTGTTTATTTCTATTATTTTTTCAGAGTCTATTTTTTGATAGTCAGCTCTTCTAATGACATCAAGAATCATTGGCTTTGCTGTATCATCTCCCAGAACATTTACTAATCCAGACAAATCAGATTCTAGTATTGTATTTGGACTTCCTATATTGCGATTAGATTGATTTTTTCTCTCAGCACTTAATTCAAGCATTTTTTCTATCGCTGGCTTTAATTCTTCTGCACTAAGAAATTTTAGTAATGTTCCAATTTGAGGAAGAAGCGCAGCGTCAGTGCCAAAATGTCCACCATAACTGTACTGGTAAGGAAATCGCTCTCCATTTAATTCAAGAGATGGAATGTTATATATTTTATCAGCTATGGAAACTTTTTTTAATGTATCAAGAAGAGGAATGAATATCTCACGCATCTTATCTTTTCCTAATACACTCAAAACATCATCCAATCTCCACAAAGTCTCCAATCCTGTAATCCTTTGGTCTGTACTGTGACCGCAGTCAGAAGAATACCCCAATCTAGATATGGTATCTGTATTGTTAATGCCTATTTTTTTAAGTGGGTCTAGGTCAATTCTTACTGCTTTTTCAAGGTAACTTATAAATTCATCACCTAAAACCTGATGAAGCTTATATGCATTAGATATGAGTTCATTTCCAGAAGGGCTGCCCAGTGAAGTGTCTTTAGGATCGGACGACTCCAAGTCCTTTTTTATTAGTGACCATAACTTTTCTTTTTGTTCATCAGAAGATTGTGTCAAATCGTTTATTGATCTTATATACAAATAAATACCATCACCCATATAACATCTTTCCACCTATGTGTTTATAAATAAGTCTAATATCTTTCATAAGACATTAAAAAATTTTCCTCTTTCGCCACTTATCACATCCCACTAAAACTTGCGGCATTTATATCACAGTAAAATAAAAAAGAAACAATTCATTTGCAACAAATTTTATATTATAAAATTCAGTGGCTTATAGATTTGTTGCGAATGATTATCAACTGCATGCAAAAAACCTTGCTTATTTCCACCTTGTTTTATTACCACTTCTTTACTGAAATCTCTATTTTTTCCGCACATAAGTCAACCATAGTTTGAGAAAGCACTGTGAGCTATTCGTTTATGGCTATATATCCCGATGATATATCCAGTGGAATTGGTCAGGAAGTGGAAAAATGCAAAAAAATTAAGGCATAATAAAAATGCAAAAAATCCCAAAAATATTTTTTGTGAATTCAGGAATATCAAATGGTTGCAGCGAGAAGTTAAAGTAAAAAGCGGTACTTTTAGGGACAAAAAATGCCGATTTTAGGGCGATATTTTGATTATATTCAATCAAAATATTTTCCGCGTAGGCGGTGTCTACAGCGAACTAGCGGCTCAATTTTGTGTCCATATACAGCTATCAACGGGTTGATAACGGTCACTTTGGGCTAGATAGTGTCGTCACGAGTTATAGCCCTTAACGAATAATTAGCAGCACTTTGTCATGCCAGCGTAGGCTGGCATCCATGCCTAACAACAAGCTTTATAGGCAATTTTATGGCATAGATTCCGCCCTTCGGCGGAATGACGATAATCTCTAACTATTCGTTAATAGCTATATCTATGACTTGCTGTAATAGCGAATTTCTGAGCAGAACCTAAATTGATGTTGTGTAAATAGTTTGCGCCGATTATGAATGTGTAAGGGGACATTGAATAGGAAAAAGCCAATGAAACAACTTCTTGAAAAACAGTTGCTTAAGCCAGCTATAGTTTTTTTTCTAAAGCTTTTATTTCGTGTGGAGGTGCGCGGCGCGGAGAATTTTGCAGCGGCTGGCGATAAGCTGGTTATTGTTGCCAATCACCAATCATTCCTCGACCCCTTGCTCCTTGCGGTTTTTACCCCTGAAAAACCCGCCTTTGCCATGAATCTGCACCAAGCCCGCAAATGGTATTTTTGTTGGGTTGAGTGGTTTGTGCGGATTTATAAAATTGACCCACTCGCGCCGATGTCGCTTAAACGGCTCATGACCGATGTTAAAAACGGCACAAAATTGGTGATATTCCCTGAAGGGCGGATAACCACCAGCGGCGGCATTATGAAAATATATGATGGTGCGGGGCGCATTATTGAAAAAACGGGCGCAACCTTGCTGCCCGCGCATATAGACGGGGCTGAATATTCTAAATTCAGCAGGATGGGCGGAAAACTGCGGACGCGCTTTTTCCCCAAAATAACCATCACATTTTTACCACCAAAAAAATATGCAGAAGATGAAAAAATATCAGCGCGGGCGATGTATGATATTCTGACCGATGCCGCTTTTGCCGCGTCAAACTATCGCCAGCCGTTGCTTTCGGCGATTTTGGATGCCAGCGCGTGGCACGGCGATTTCCACAAAATTGCCAGTGATATTTCCCGCGATACGCTTAATTATCGCCAAGTTTTTACCCGCGCATTTGTCCTTTCTGACAAGCTGGAAGAAAAACTGCGCGAGGATAAATTCGTTGGTGTTTTGCTGCCTAATTCTCTTGGGGTTTTGGTGACATTTGTCGCGCTGCATATTCTTGCTAAAATCCCTGCTATGCTTAATTTTTCGGCGGGTTCGGCGAATATTTTACATGCTTGCCATATCGCCACGGTTAAAACCGTCCTCACCTCGCGGGCATTTGTGGAAAAGGGAAAATTGGAGCATATAATCGCCGAATTGGAAAAAACTCACAGCGTATTATATCTGGAGGATATTCGCCCGAGTGTTACTATTATTGACAAGCTGTGCGGCGCGGCGCAGGCGGTGTTTGCGCGGGAAAATCTGCGTGGAGTTTTGGCGAGGACGGATGCGAACGCGCCCGCCGTTGTGCTGTTCACCTCTGGCTCGGAGGGAGTTCCCAAAGGTGTCGCACTTTCGCACGCCAATTTGCTCGCCAATATCAACCAAGCCAGCGCGGTGCTTGACATTACGCCAGCCGATATTTTGTTTAACGCTATGCCTGTGTTCCATTCCTTTGGGCTGACTATTGGCATGTTGTTGCCGCTGGTGCGTGGCGTCAAAACTTTTCTGTATCCAAGCCCGCTGCATTACCGCGTTGTGCCAGAGCTGGCTTATGACATTGACGCGACGATTATTCTGGGTACGGACACATTTTTTAACGGCTATGCCCGCTATGCTCATCCTTATGATTTCCACACTGTGCGCCTTGCGGTTTTGGGTGCGGAAAAGGTTCGTGAGGCGACAATCCGCATTTACGCCGATAAATTCCGCGTTAATTTGCTGCAAGGATACGGCGTAACCGAGGCTAGCCCTGTCGTTTCCTTCAACACGCCGCTGGCAAATAAAGAAGGCAGCGTTGGTCGGGCTTTTCCAGAAATTGAGTGCAAGCTAGAGCCAGTTTCGGGTATGGAGCGCGGCGGAAAATTGCTGATTAAAGGCGCGAATGTGATGCTTGGCTATCTCAAAGCCGATAATGTCGGTGTGGTACAGCCGCAAGGCGAATGGTACGACACTGGCGATATTGTGGAGATTGATGAGGATGGTTTTATCACCATTATCGGACGCGCCAAACGCTTCGCAAAAATCGGCGGGGAGATGGTGTCGCTCGCCATTGCCGAGGATTTGGCAACCCATATAAATTCCGATTTTGCTCATGCTTCAATTGCCGTTGCTGATGAGCGCAAGGGCGAGCATATCGTTCTATATAGTGAGTGGAAAGAGCTAACCCGCGAAAAACTAATCACCGCCGCCCGCGAAAAAGGCTTGCCTGATATTGCGCTGCCAAAACATGTTACCCATATTCCAGAAATCCCGCGCCTTGGCACAGGAAAAATTGATTATCCTGCGCTGGCTAAGTTGCTACCTGAAACATCAGCATAATGCCAAATCTTACAAATAATGTTCCCCGCGTTCTAATCATTGCTGGCTCTGACTCTGGCGGTGGGGCAGGGGTGCAGGGCGATATAAAAACGGTCACTTGCCTTGGTGGGTATGCGGCATCGGCAATAACCGCACTAACCGCGCAGAATACCACGGGAGTTTATGGAATACATGACATTCCAGAGGATTTTATCGCGCAGCAAATCAGATTGGTTCTGGAAGATATTGGCGCGGACGCAATTAAAACGGGAATGCTGAGTAAGGCGAGTGTGATTGAGGTTGTTGCACGCTTACTCGCTGATTATCCGCATATTCCTTTAGTTTTAGACCCTGTTATGTTCGCTAAGGGGGGTGCTGCTCTTTTGGCAGTTGATGCTCTGGAAACCTTGAAAAACTTGCTTATCCCCCGTGCAGAAATAATCACTCCAAACATTCCAGAGGCGGAATATTTGGCTGGTATGGTTATAAATAATCTTGATGATATGCGCTGTGCTGCGGAAAAAATTATGGAATTGGGTTGTAATGCTGTTTTGTTGAAAGGCGGGCATTTAGAGGGCGAAATCGTCACGGATTTGCTGGTTATGCAAGGCGAAAAGCCGATTTTTACAGAGATTTTTACGCAGGCGCGAATAAACACAAAAAACACCCACGGAACTGGCTGCACTCTTGCGTCTGCCATTGCCACTGGGCTTGCGCAAAAGCTGCCCTTGCTGGAAGCCGTTACCCGCGCTCGTGCTTATGTGCGAAAATCCATAGAAGCCGCGCCAAATATAGGGCAGGGGCATGGTGCTTTGTGGCATAATCATACCGTTCAGCCATTTGAAATATAGCTTTGACAGTTAGTGTCTTATTTGCTACAGTGAAAATTCGCACTTCGTAAATTTAGAGAATTCCTCGAAGGGGGGTATGTTAATTTGGTAGAAGTTGTAGTTCGTGATAACAATGTTGACCAAGCTTTACGCGCACTTAAAAAGAAAATGCAGCGTGAGGGTTTGTTTCGTGAAATGAAAATGCGCCGTCATTATGAAAAACCTTCCGAGGCTCGCGTTCGTGAGTCAGCGGAGGCGCAAAGACGGGTTCGCAAGCTAGCTCGCAAAAGCGGCGATTAATATGAAAATTACCCCCGTGGCAACGCGGGGGTTTTTCTTTATAAAACAGCAAGTTGAATAAAAAACTCCATTGTCACAAAATCTTCATATTATTTGGCTGTATCTTGTCAGCCTAAAATGCTATTCTGCGTAATATGGAAGATCTTGCCCACAACAATATAGCCGATACGCAAAAACAGGCTGCGAGTCCCGCTGCGCCTGAGGCTGAGCTGCCGATTAAAGCGGCGGTTCACCGCTATGACTCGCCATTTTTTCTACTGCTCGCCCCTCTGATTGCCACGCGTTATGCTTGGCTGGCGTTGGAGAAACACAATTTTTTCAATTTTCTTGGTAAGAGCGCGGGAAATACCATTAACCAGAGTTCTGGCTTAAAGGGTTATGTATCGCGCAATTTCGCCGCACTGGGGATGGGGGCAACATTTTTAAGCATCATCGGGCTATATAGCAAAAACACTTTGGACGACATACGCTCGCTTTATGCTGAATCTGTGGGCTATGAGCTGGGTAAAAAAACGGAAGATGTGACGCTTAATGATATATTCTCCAAAAGTCAAAATTCGGCTTTGGAAGTGACGCGCAGTGCTTACATCCGCCGCACAATGGGGCGGGTGGCGGCTGGGCTGGCTTTTCTAGTGCCGTGGCATAAATTCAGAGGGATTAAAGCTGACCAGCCAGAATATCTTGCTAATGCGGATGCTGGGCTGGGTGCGATAGGTATTTATTTATTTGGTGAAGCGTTCCTGCGCGACCCATCATTTTTTGATGCGTGGCAGAAGCTGGCGAGTACAGCCCTTCATCACGCTGATAATAAAACTTATGAAGTAATCCAACCAAAAAATATCACCAGCCTATTGATATTACACCGCAATCATTTGGATAAAAATTATAAATTGCCTGATGCTGACCTTGTGGAGTGGAAAAACGAGCAAGCCCTTTCCACGCGAGTTGCGGATTTATTGAACCAAACTTATAACAACACGCCGAATACAGATAATGTTCACTTCACCATAGGTAAATTCAACTATCTGATTGGTTTTGGTTTGCTGGATAAATTTCCAGAGAGCCTTGCTTTTGTTGAGCTGGCGAGTAAATCAATTGATATGCGTGATGTGAAAATCGCCGCAGCGGCAATAAAAAGCGGGCAGCCATCACACGAGGTTTTCCAGCAATTTGGCATTGATACAAACAACTTGCTAAAAGCCAAAGAAGCGGATAGGCAAACGCCAGAAGAATTGGAAACACCAGAAAAACGCTTTATGAGCGTTGTGCAGAGCATCATAAAAGAAGCGCAGTCTAGCCAAAGAACGCATATGGATTTTGCAACTCAAACATCAGAAGCTAGTTTAGGTTTAGGAGTATAAAAATGAAAATATTTGCTTATGGAACTCTCAAAAAAGAGGGGATTTTGCATAAATATATGAAGGGTGCAAAATATATCAAAGAGAAGAAAATCTCTGGATATGTTTTGTATCTCGCGCCTGACGAGACTTATCCTCTGCTTTACCACACTGGAAATAAAAAAGATGTGGTGGTTGGCGAACTGTGGAAAATTGACAAAAAAATCAAGGAAACGCTTGATGAATATGAGGAAGGCTATGTCCTCAAAAAGCTAATGAAGCTGCCCGTGATGACCTATTACCCGAATTTTGACATCAAGCATCTGTGCAAGAAAATAGCGAAGAATAAAAAAGGCGAGTATGAGTTCAATATAGAAAAGGATTTCTATAAAGGCTTTTATAGTGAGAAAGCCGCTGAAAAATCCGCAAAAAATTCCTCAAAGATACAGGAATTTGTTGCTAAACGCTAGAGCGTAAGGCACTGATATTTTTAGCATAATTCGCCGCGCCGCCTGCGAATACTGCGCTACCCGCAACCAGAACATTCGCACCCGCCGAAATTGCTTGTTTTGCGGTGGTCGCATTGATTCCGCCGTCAACTTCAAGGTCAATATCGCGCCCAGATTTATCAATCATAGCGCGTATTTGCTCAATTTTTTTGAGTTGCGAGCTGATGAAAGACTGCCCACCAAAACCGGGGTTGACGCTCATCACCAATATCAAATCCACCTCATCCATAACAAATTCCAGCGCGGAGGCGGGAGTGGTGGGGACTAGCGAAACGCCGCATTTCTTGCCAGTGGATTTTACTACTTGCAAAGTGCGGTGTAGATGTTTGGTGGCTTCGGCGTGAACGGTGATAATATCCGCGCCAGCCTTTGCGTAAGACTCAATGAACTGGTCAACTGGCTCAATCATCAAATGCACATCAAAAGTAAGTTTGCTATGCGACCTGATGGCGGCAACCACACCCGCGCCAATGGTCAGATTTGGCACAAAATGCCCATCCATCACATCAACATGTATATAATCCGCGCCCGCCGCCGTAATAGCTGATACTTCCTCGCCAAGACGAGCAAAATCCGCAGAAAGTATGGACGGGGCTATTCTAATGTTTCTCATAAGCTTAAGTTATAAGGAGGCTATAATACAAAAACAACCAAAAAACAGCGTTTTTTATGTTATTATTTATTTGACATGGGCAAATTTCTTTATATATTGCCACCTCCATAACTTACTATATAACTGATAAGGTATAATCGTGACGAAAAGACTTGATAGCAAATATAAAATCAGCCGCCGCCTTGGTGTTTCCTTGTGGGGCAATGACAAAGACCCGTTCAATAAACGCGGATATGCTCCGGGGCAACATGGTGCAGCTGCAAAGCGCAAAAAACCGTCTGATTACGGCACTCAGCTTCGTGAAAAGCAGAAACTCCGCGGCTATTATGGCAATATCACTGAACGCCAGTTCCGCAAGATTTATCAAGAAGCAGCTCGCCTAAAGGGTGATACTGGCGAAAACCTTATTGGTTTGCTGGAAAGCCGTTTGGATACGGTGGTTTATCGTATGGGGTTGGTAGCAACTCCTTTTGCTGCCCGTCAGCTGGTTAGCCATGGTCACATCCGCGTTAATGGCAAAAAAGTGAATATCCCTAGCTATATCGTTTCTGAAGGTGATGAGATTGAAGTGCGCGAAAAATCTCGCCAAATCGCAGTAATCTTGGAAATGGTGCAAAATCCAGACCGTACTGTTCCTGAATATATCGAATTTGACAAAAACGAGATGAAAGCAAAATTCATCCGTGCGCCAAAACTCGCAGAAGTGCCATATCCTGTGGTGATGGAGCCAAACTTCGTAATCGAATATTATTCGAGGTAGTTTGTCGTTAGTCTTTAGTTATCGAATGCCGCGTTGGAATGTGAAATTCCCGCGGCATTTTTATTGATATAAATCCATTTGGCTGTTAAAGATTGCTCATCTCAACCAAAAAAAGAGCTAAAAATGCCAGAAAAACCAATAGAAAAAGCAACATTCACCCTGCCTACCCATAAAAACGACCAGAATAAAAAAGTCGCGTATGTCAATGCGCGGCTGTTTGACGCGGAAAGCGGGCTAGACACCAAGGGCAGTTTATTGACCGTGGGGGATAGCATCGCTGATATGGGCGCAGGGCTATTTAACGATGGAGTGCCAGAAGGTGTTCAGGTGGTGGATTGTGGCGGGCATCTGCTGTCGGCGGGCTTGGTGGATATTCATGTCCATTTCCGCGAACCAGGCCAAGAATATAAAGAAACCATCGCCACTGGCAGCATGTCGGCGGCGGCAGGCGGGGTGACCACTGTTGCCTGTATGCCCAACACCAAGCCTGTGATTGACGATATTTCTGTGGTTGCCTTTGTGCATAAACGGGCGCGGGAAACGGCATATATCAATGTCCGCACCTACGCAGCGATTAGCAAAGGCATGAATGGTGCGGAAATAACCGAAATGGGCTTGCTGAAAGAGGCGGGCGCGGTTGGTTTTACTGATGACGGTCTTCCCGTTATGAACGCAGGCGTGATGCGTAAAGCACTGGCTTACTCGCGGGAGCTTGGTGTTCCCATCGGGCAACATGCCGAGGATTCAAATCTTTCCTGCGGTGGTTGTATGAATGAAGGGCGGGTTTCCGCGCAGCTAGGCTTGGTTGGAATGCCCAACGCGGCGGAAGCGGTGATGGTTGAGCGCGATATTATCCTCGCCGAGCTTACTGGCGGGCAATATCATGTTATGCATATATCAACCGCCGAGGCGGTGGACGCGGTGCGCCGCGCTAAAGCCAAGGGTTTGCGAGTGACGGCGGAAGCTGCGCCGCATCACTTCGCGCTGACCGAGGAAGCAGTGCTTGAATATCGCACCTTTAGCAAGATGAGCCCGCCACTTCGCACGGAAAAAGATAGGCTGGCGGTTATTGAGGGTTTGCGCGATGGCACAATTGATGCAATCGCCACCGACCACGCGCCGCATGATCAAGAAAGCAAGCGTGTTCCGCTGTCTTCTGCCGCATTTGGCATTGTCGGGCTGGAAACCATGCTCCCGCTTTCGCTCGCGCTTTACCATAATGGGATTATGAGCTTGCGAGATGTTATGGCGGCGATGACTTATAAACCAGCGGATATTATTAATGTTCCCGCAGGGCGGATGAAAAAAGGTGCGCGGGCGGATTTGTCGCTGATTGATTTGGATATTGCGTGGAGCATTGACCCAAAAAGTTTCAAAAGCAAATCGCTAAATTCACCGTTTGACGACTACCCAGTTAAAGGCAGAACCCGCCGAACCATCGTGGGCGGTGATACGGTGTTTGTGTGGGGGTAATCTTCTTCTCGCCCTATTGACTTGTATCAATTGCTAGGGCATAGCTTTGTGTAATAATCCTCTGTGTTTCGTATAATTCGGCTTAATTTTGGAAGATTTATGACCGCTAGTGCCGCTAAACTACCGATTGATAATAGCAGTGAAATAATCTCGTCTTTGAACGAGGTTTTGCGGCATGGATTGGCGGCGATTAATCAATATTTTCTCCATGCGCGGATGTTAAAACATGCTGGCTATATGAAGCTGGCGGATGTTGAATATAAAGAATCTATTGAGCAGATGCGCAACTGCGACCGCTTGGTGGAGCGCGTTCTGGCTGTTGGCGGCGTTCCTAATTTGCAGGATTTGGGCAAGCTTTTTATAGGTGATGCTGCGAATGAAATTTTGCAAGGTGACTTGGATTTGCAATCGGCTGGTGCTTCCGAGCTGCAAGCTGCTATTGCGCTTTGTGAGGCTGAGGCGGATGTTGCCAGCGCGGATATTCTGCGCCAGATACAGGCAAATCAAACCGCGCATATAAAGTTTATCAATGAACAGCTTAAACTGGTTGACAGCATGGGTTTGGCGGCGTATCTGGAGACGCAGGTATAAAATTTTTGGGGAAGGTTTTTCTATGCGTATAATATTTCTTACCCTAGCAGTTATTTCTATAATTTTTGGAGCAAATTTCATGGCAAAATCGGCAAAAGCGCAAGCTCCCAAGGCTGGCGATCTGGAAAATACTTTATATCTTGACTTGAAAGATGGGCGCGTGGTGATTGAGATGCGTCCTGACCTTGCGCCAAAACATGTGAAGCGCATCAAGGAATTGGTTCGCCAAGGTTTTTATAATGGCGTGGTTTTCCACCGCGTTATTGAAGGTTTTATGGCGCAAACTGGCGACCCAACGGGAACGGGCATGGGCGGTTCTGGGCAAAAATTAAAGGCTGAATTCAGCAGAGAGAATCATCTGCGCGGCGCGGTTTCTATGGCGCGGGCTGGTGATCCAAACAGTGCGGATAGCCAATTTTTTATCTGCCTTGCTGGTGCGACATTCCTTGACGGGCAATATACCTATTGGGGTAGAGTGACCAAGGGTATGGAGCTTGTGGACAACATCAAAAAAGGCGACAAGGCTAACAATGGTGCGGTTTCTGAGCCTGACAAGATTATTAAAATGCAAGTTGCGGCGGATGTTAAAGAGTAAAAATCGTCAGGCTGTCATTTCCTAATTTTATATGTTCTGTTGGTTTTAGCGTTGCCAGTTTGCCGAGTGTGCCAGCTATGCACAGCCCGTTTTCTCCAACGATAATTGGGGCGCGAAACCAATAAAGCATATCCACCAGCCCGCTTTCCAGAAATGCCGTGGTGAGCTTCGCGCCTGCCTCCACCATAACGCTGGTTATGCCGCGCTCGCCTAAGGTTTTTACTGTTTCCTCGATGGTTTTTTCGGTGAGCAGCCATGTCGGTAAAATTTCTTGTTGGCTAAATATTTTTGCTGTCGGCGCAACTCGCTGGTTTCTATCCAGCACAACGCGCACTGGCGAGCGATGCTCCAGCCCAGCAAGGCGGCAGGTGAGCAGTGGGTCATCAGCGATAACCGTGCCGCTGCCTGTGAGGATTGCGTCATGCTGCGCCCGCAGCAAATGCCCATAGTTCCTTGCCGTTTCGCCAGTCAGCCATCTGCCGTTTGGCGAGGTGATTTTTCCGTCTAGTGAGGTGGCGATTTTTAGCGAAATGAACGGACGCTTTTTTTCTATAAGCGAGAAAAACCCGCGATTTACCTCTAACGCTTCGCCTTCACAAATATTCTCTACCACCTCTATGCCCGCCGCTTGTAGCGCGGCGATGCCACTGCCCGCCACCAGCGGATTTTTATCACGGCAAGCAATCACCACAGTTTTAATTCCCGCTGCAATAATTGCGTGAGTGCAGGGCGGCGTTTTGCCATGGTGCGAGCATGGCTCAAGAGTTACAAACAGCGTCGCCCCTCGTGCCATTGCGCCAGCATTCGCAATGGCGATGGTTTCCGCGTGTGGCCTGCCGCCGTCCGCCGTCGCGCCCACGGCGATAATCTGCTCATCTCGCACAATAACCGCGCCGACATTCGGGTTTGGGTGGGTGCGCCCCGCTTGCCGCCGCGCTAACGACAGGGCAACTTGCATATATTGTTCGTATTTAGACATTTATTATAATTCAATAGTTTAACTTACTAGCCTGATAACGATTATCAATTGCAGTCAAAAAAAGACCTTTCTTCTTCTGCATATTCTGACACCACAAAGCCAACCATAGCACAGAAAAATCAGCTCTGGGAGAGGATTTTCTGATTAATTTTTACAAAAAAGCTAAAAAATGGCTTAAAGCAGTAAGCGGTAATGAAACTGTAACAATTATCTGTTATAATAACCTCATATTCACAGTTTCATATTGAGAAAAAAAATGGGCGTAAGATTTTTCAGCGGGTCACGGGATGGTGGCAATAAGTCTAGCTCTGTCAGCTCATATCTGCGCGAGCAGCTGAGGAAAGGCGCGGGCAAAAATGGCACGCTGAACATGGCGGAAATCCAGAAAAAAATGCTGGAAAAAAAAATGTTTGAGGCAAAATTCAAATCAGCGGGCGAGGGAAAACGCAATTTTTCCATGATTGGCAATACTGCTCCAACGCAGCAACGCACGGGCAGTAGGGCGGCAAAAGCTATGGAAATGCTCAAGCAAATGGAGATACAAAAAGAGGCGAAAAAACAGCGCAAAGCGGTGACAGTGGAGGCGCAGAGATTGGGTAATGGTAAGATTGATGCCAAGGGCAGAGTCTATGACACGGCGGGGAATATGGTCGCCAAGGTGAATTTGAAAAACGGACAGATAACCACCAGCTATGGGCAGTTTATCGGTATGTATAAGGCAAAATCATATCTGATGAAAAACGCTCTTGAGCAAGCAATCACCAAAAATAGCCCGTTTCTTATTAATCAGCGCAAGATGCAGGAGATGCAAAAGCAGCAACAACTGCAACAAGCATCGCAACAGGAAAGCGCGTCCGCCCATTTTTGGAGCGCACCGCAACATGACATTTGGGGCAACCCAATAACTGATTTTTTCGGAAGGTTTTTTTAGATGATGCTCATTCGTCCAGTCCGCATTGCTGACCACGAGCAGATTCTTTATCTCGCGCAGGAGGCGGGCATTGGCATGACCTCGCTACCCGCGGATTCACTGGTGCTGAAGTCAAAAATTGAGCGAGCAGCGGCAAGTTTTGTGGGCGAAGCAAGCGAGCGCGGCGATGAGCATTTTTTATTCGCGCTGGAGGATAGTGCGACAGGAAAACTGGTGGGAACAACGGGAATTGTCGCGCATGTCGGGCTGAAAGACCCGTTTTATTCCTATAAACTTTCCACAATTGTACAGGCATCAAAAGATGTTGGTGTGTATTCACAGCAGCGCGTTCTGCACATGGTGAATGATTATACTGGTGCAAGCGAAATTGGCTCGCTGTTTTTGCAGGAAGCATATCGCCGTGATGGGATTGGAAAATTTTTGTCGCGCTCGCGCTATCTTATGCTCGCGGAGTTTCCTGAATTATTCTCCGATGTAGTGATTTCCGAAATTCGTGGGGTGCAGGATAACGATGGAAATTCCCCGTTTTATCGCAATCTTGCTGAGCATTTTTTCCAGATGGATTTTAAGATGGCGGATTTCATCAATGCCACTCGCGGCGGGCAGTTTATCAGCGATTTAATGCCCAAATATCCGATTTATGTGAATTTGCTGGATGCGCGGGCGCAGGCGGTGATTGGGGTGCCGCTGGCAGCTTCCAAGCCTGCCCTTGCGTTTTTAGAGGCGGAGGGATTTCGCTATCAGGGATATATTGATGTGTTTGACGGCGGGCCAACAGTGCAGGCGCAGCTGGCGGATATTCGCAGCGTTCGCAAAAGCAGGAAAGCAACGGTTGGTGCAATAAAAAATCTGGAAAATGCAGAAAAATTTATGATCGCCAGCGGCAAGCTATCAGATTTCCGCGTTGGACTGGCGCGGTTGGAGGAGAAGGGCGCAGAGGTGGCAATTGACCACGAAACCGCCACTGCCATGAATATTAAAATTGGCGATAGCATTCGCTTTGTTGAGGCTTAATTACTATCTAATTATAGAAGTATCTTGATACGCTGCGAAAGCTTGCTAAACTCATCGCATGGAAACTGCACAACAACTAGATAACCGCCTAACTTCCCCAGCCATTGCGGAGGATGATTTGGCGCAGGGTGCGCTGCGCCCGCTATCGCTCGACGAATTCACAGGGCAGGCGGAGGCTTGCGAAAATCTGAAGGTTTTTGTGAAGGCGGCAAAGTCGCGCTCGGATGCGCTGGATCATGTGTTGCTCTACGGCCCTCCCGGTCTTGGCAAAACTACTCTGGCGCAGATTATCGCCAAGGAAATGGGCGTTGGTTTTCGCCCAACTTCAGGGCCGATACTTACCAAGGCGGGCGACCTCGCGGCGGTGCTTACCAACCTGCAAGCGGGCGATGTGCTGTTTGTTGATGAAATCCACCGCCTTAACCCAGCTGTGGAGGAGATTTTATACCCCGCGATGGAGGATTATAAGTTGGATCTGATGATCGGCGAAGGCCCCGCCGCCCGCACCATCCGCATTGACCTTCCGCAATTTACCATTGTCGGCGCGACAACGAGGCTAGGGCTGATTTCCAACCCGCTGCGCGATCGCTTCGGGATTCCTCTGCGCCTGCGTTTTTACGACACTAAAGACCTGCAAAAAGTGATAGAACGCGCCGCTAGCCTTCTTTCCATCGCCATCAGCAAGGACGGATCGTTTGAAATCGCCCGCCGCAGCCGTGGAACACCGCGTATTGCCCTGCGTTTGCTGCGCCGTGTGCGCGATTTTGCTCATGCTAGTGATGCGCCTGCGATTGATGCGAAACTGGCGGATCACGCCCTGAAACGCTTGGAGGTGGACGCTGGCGGGCTAGATTCAGCCGATCACCGCTATTTGCGCTACATCGCTGACCATTATCAGGGCGGGCCAGTGGGCGTGGAGACCATCGCTGCGGGGCTTTCCGAACAGCGCGACGCGATTGAGGAAACTATTGAGCCATATTTGCTGCAACTGGGTTTTCTCCAGCGCACACCAAGGGGTAGAATGCTCACCGCCGCTTGCTTCGCCCATCTCGGGCTGAAACCACCCGCCCAAATCGCCAGTTTTCCGCTGATTGACGAGGCAGAATAATATTTTTCAAATAATTATTAACTTTTCTTTGTTATTGTTATATGCTATGGTGAAAAACATACTAAAAACAATATATAGCGCAAGTAAGGATATTTAATATGGGTGATGAAAAAAATGCGAGTAACAATATACTATCAACCGCAGAAGAAGATAAAATAATCTCAGACAATGTCTTAAATGCAATGTTTAAGCCAGAAAATGTCGCAAGATTAAAAGCAACTGGAAATGTTACAGAAACCCTTTTGCAGGGAGAAGTAGCGAAAAATTGGATTGATGACAATAGAATAGATAACCCCCTCCCCAAACCAGAAAAAGTAGAGCCAGAAACAAAGCCAGAAGGAATTGGCAGAAAAGGAACAGAACAAATACAAATTGTTCCAGAGCCATCAAAAGAGCAAGTCCGCTAAAAATGTCCTTCGCCAGTAAAATAATAAAATCGGGCAATTCGCCGATTTATTTTATCACCTGCAAAGACATGGCAGATTGGGATTGCTATTATTTTGTGCTTTCCACACCCGAAAAAATGAAACGCCTAAAAAACCACTCCGATCCGACTTTTAACCTTAATGATTTCGGGAAAATATTGGAATCTGGTTATGGCAAAACACCATCCGAAAGAGTGCTAAAAAAAATGAAAGATGAGTATGGATTTGACATGGATAGTTTGGTATAGGTCAAAATCAAATTTCTTGTCATACCAGCGGAAGCTGGTATCCAGACGATAAATAAGCTGGATACCGACCTTCGTCGGTATGACGACCTAAAAAAAACTCAAAGTCAAAAATACTCATCATGACCGTAATCACTCGTTTTGCCCCTTCGCCCACTGGTTTTTTGCATATTGGTGGCGCACGCACCGCACTTTTTAACTGGCTATATGCCAAGCACACGAACGGCAAGTTTTATTTGCGAATAGAAGACACCGACCGCGCGCGCAGCACGCCAGAAGCAACGCAAGCAATTATTGACGGCATGAAATGGCTGGGGCTAGAACATGACGGCGAAATCGTCTATCAATTCGCCCGCAGCCCGCGCCACGCAGAAGTCGCGCATGAAATGGTGGCGCAGGGCAAAGCCTTTTATTGCTATACCACGCAAGCTGAGCTGGAGGATTTCCGCGCTAAAAACCCTAACGCAAAATTTCGCAGCCCGTATAGGAATGGCTACAGACCTGCGTCTGCGGGTGTGCCTGCGGTTATTCGCATCAAAGCCCCATTGGAGGGCGAAACCACTATTAATGACAAAGTACAAGGCAGCGTAAGCATCAAAAATTCCGAGCTAGACGACATGATTTTGCTGCGTTCCGATGGCACGCCGACCTATATGCTAGCGGT
>SXRF01000022.1 GCA_005792635.1 Rickettsiales bacterium | reverse complement strand
CCTGAAGCCATCCGCCCGACTGACCTCTCGCGCACACCCAATAATTCAGGGCTAGACGGCGAGCAAGCAAGGCTCTACGAGCTAGTTTGGAAGCGCATGGTGGCGAGCCAAATGGAATCAGCGATTTTTGACCAGCTAATAGTGGACATCGCCGCCAGCGACGGGCAGGCAGTGCTTCGCACCAGCGGTTCTGTGGTGCGTTTTGATGGTTTTCTCACTCTTTATCAAGAAGGCAAAGACGACGAAGCAGACGAAGAAAACGCTAAGCTCCCTGTGCTTAAAAAAGGCGAACAACTAACCGCGCAAGAAATAAAACCCGAGCAACATTTCACCGAGCCGCCACCAAGATATTCGGAAGCCAGCCTCGTCAAAAAACTGGAAGAACTCGGCATCGGTCGCCCGTCAACTTACGCCTCAATCATCTCCGTTCTGCAAGACCGCGGCTATGTAAAGCTAGATAAAAAACGCTTCGTTGCTGAAGCACTTGGGCGGTTGGTTAATGCCTTCCTAGTGAGTTTTTTTACAAAATATGTTGAATATGATTTCACCGCTGACCTTGAAGCAAAACTAGACGATGTTTCCGCTGGTGAGCGCGACTGGAAACAGGTTTTGCGCGAGTTCTGGGGTGATTTCATTGCCAAAATCGGCGAAAGCAAAGAACTTTCCATTACGCAGGTTTTAGAAGCTTTGGACACACTGCTTGCTTCCTACGCCTTCGGCGCAGCAGTTGAGGGCAAGGATAAGCGCATTTGTCCAGCTTGTGGAAAAGGTCGGCTTGGTCTTAAAATCGGCAAATTCGGCCCATATATCGCTTGCAGTGCCTACCCAGATTGCAACCACAAAGCCCAACTTGGTGAAGCCAGTGCCGAAGTTCAGTTTGATGATAATGGCGACGAGTTCAAACTACCAAAAACTCTTGGCACTGAACCTGTTTCTGGCGAAGTTGTTTCGCTTCGCAAAGGGCCATACGGCGTGTATGTTCAACTTGGCGAGAGCAAAACGCCAAAACGCGCCAGCCTGCTTAAATCCATGCGTCCAGAGACCACGACATTAGAAGTGGCACTTTCGTTGCTGGCACTCCCGCGTGAGCTGGGTAATCATCCTGACACAGGCAAAAAGATTGTGGTAAATAATGGCAGGTTTGGCCCTTATATACTCCATGATGGCAAGTTCACTACCCTTCCCACCAGCGAAGATCTGCTCACCATCGGCATCAACCGCGCCGTGGAAGTTATGTCGCAAGCACCAGTTAAAGGTGCTGCCGCCACCGCGCTAAAAGTGCTGGGAAAACACCCAGATGATGGGCTAGAAGTCTCCATTTTCAAAGGACGATACGGCGATTATGTGAAGCACGGCAAAGTGAACGCAACCTTGCCTAAAGGCGCAGTGATTGAGGAATTTACGCTTGAAGAAGCGATTCCGCTCCTCGCCGCCCGCGCCGATGCGCCAAGCAAGAAATCTTTTGGCAAGAAAAAAGCCGCCGCTAAACCCGCAGCAAAAACCAAAGCCGAACCAAAGGCAAAACCAGTGGCTAAATCCACCACCAAAAAAGCCCCAGCAAAAAAGGCAGTGGCGAAGAAGAATTAGGAGCAGTGACTAGCTTGCATACAACACATATCCAGCACCACGAATAGTTTTTAGGTATGATTGTGAATTAGCGTCACTCTCTTCTATTTTCTTTCGCAAGCGCGACATCTGCACATCAATACTACGCTCACTTACCACACTTGGCATTAGTTTTGCCATCTCCTCGCGTGACACCGTATTTCCCGCGTGCTGTGCAAGAATTTTTAGCATTGCCGCCTCGCTAGAGGTCAGGTTTATCAACTCATCTCCGCGTTTTAGAGCAAGGGTTGTAAGGTCAAAGCAAAAATCGCCAAATTTTATAAATTGAGTTTTTGCGGGCTGCCCCATGGTGCGCCGCAGAATAGTTTGAATCCGCAGCAAAAGTTCCTTTGGTTCAAAGGGCTTGGTGAGGTAATCATCCGCACCAATTTCCAGCCCTTTTATCCGATCCTCCGCCTCCCCCATCGCAGATAACATAAGAGTTGGTATCTTGTTTTCTTTAATGGAGGCAAGAAATGACAGCCCTGTTTCATTAGGCATCATCACATCAAGAATCATCAGATCAAAAATAAATTCGCCCAGCTTGCGCCGCGCCGCCGCCGCGCTATCCGCCGCAGTCACCAAAAAACCACTATCAGTTAGATATTTAACCAACAACGAACGCAAACGATCGTCATCATCAACGACAAGTATATGCGGCTTGTTGACGGAAGCGGACAGAAGCCTAATAGCGATATTGCAGGTTAAAGAAGAAGCGCGGAGCATCACCATCTTCACCATTTACCGCCACTTTTCTAGTAAGTGGGAAAGCAACTTCCACTTCGCCAGACAATGCCTGCACGACATTAAAGCGCGTCCCAACACCAGCTGATGCTAAAGAAGCGGCTTTATATTCAGAGGCAGCGATAATATCGCGATTCCACACCTTGCCGATGTCATAGAAGCTATAAAGCTGATAGGTTTTTAGGAAATCTTCCTGCACCGAACCGTTATATTGCAACTCGGCGCGGGTAGCCAAACCAGAATCACCACTAAGCTCACCGTTATCATAGGCAGAGCCAAATTGCTTGCCGCCAAGGCTATATTCCTCGGTAGATAAGAGAGGGTCAGCAGAATACTGCCCATCAACAGCCAAAGATGCTGAAAAAGCCCCCCAAATTGGTTGTACGCGGGTTGCATTCGCTGTGAATTTCCAGAAGCTAGACTCACCATTTGCCCGCGAGTGAGCAAGCCCATTATTATCGGCATCCCAGCTAAATCCCTTAGAAAAAGCCCCTTCTAAACGGTTTACAGCATTGGTAGAATCTACAAAATCATAAGAAGATCCAGCCTTCAAAACACGCAAATTATCCTGATAGAAATTCACACCGAGAACATCCAAATTCACCCGCGACACTGAGAAATCCGAATTGATGAACCAATTGCTCTGACGACTACGAAGCAGAGGATGAGTGACGGCAACATCCAAAGAATAATTTTGCCCGCGAATATCAAATGGTTCTAAGGTATATTGAGGTTTTGATTCAATGAAATTCCCATCGAATATCAATTTTGTGCCTTCCGAACCCAACTGCTCTTCATGACGAAGAGAAAAAAACTTAAGTTCGCTAGGATCCGAAGGAGTATTGACAACCCTCATTGTGGTTTGTTCATCCAACCCTAAAATATTATTTGCGGTCAGCGCACCAGTCGCCTGAATAGGCCCAAGGAAACGCGTACCACGATTATCAATGGAAGCCGTGCTGCCCTCTAGCGTCCTGCGCGTGATATTTACAATAACCTGCGAAGCACCAGAAACCGTTGGCGAAGGCTGCAAAACTGCCCGTGCCTCAACCCCCGGAACATCTTCCATCAGCAACAAATAGCGTTCCAGCATAGCCGCATCAAGCGGTTTAGAAGCTTTGATTTTTTCGGCGTAGCTATACAGCACGCTGTCGGCACTGCCAACATCCCCGCGCAACTGCACATCGCTAACAAATCCTTCAATAATACGGATTTTTACTACACCCTTGTCAATTTTCTGAGGTGGGACGATAGCACGCGTCAAGATAAGCCCTTGATTGCGGTAATAAGCGGTAATGTCCGAGGCAATCTTATTAAGTTCTTGCAACGAAATTTTCTTACCGATTTTATCCTGATAAAATTGTTTTAATTCCTCGGTATTAAGCTGCGATGCACCTTCAAATTTTATTTCTTTAAGTTCAAAACTGATGCCACCATTTAGCTGTTTCGCGCTCTGGTCACCGACTGCAACTATTGGCTTATTGCTAACTTCAGGGCGTTTTTCATCGAGCTTAAACTGCCGCCCAATCGTTTCTGGACGCGCCGCATTCGGCACGACAACAGCCCGCGCCGCCGCTGGAATCAACACCAACGCCGAAGCAGACACCAAAAAGAACAGGCGATTATTGTTGGTTATACGAGAAGAATTAGCCATGGTTCACACTCTCAGTTTGAGATTATAATGCACAAAAATATTCTTGCTCATATCACAGCAAAATTTGCTTTGCACCTGTTTTTTATAGGATATACTTGTTTTGTCCAAAAATTAACCATAGCTGTGTTTAATCAGACACATTCGCCTTGAAATCAGGCAATATTGGCAGATGATGTTTCCGTTTATATTCAACCTCATAAATGGCTTTTTGCAGAGCGACAAAGCGAGCCGCATTTGACGGATGTGTGGAGTTTGTGTAAATTTCCTCAGGATTTTCAAGCGACATCCGCCGCCAAAAATTAGGCGCACGGCGAATATCATAGCCAGCCCGTGCCATGATATACAAGCCGACATAATCAGCTTCTTGTTCAAAATCAACGCTGTAACTCATCACCGCCACCTCTTTCCCAAGCTCTGCGCCACTAGATTGGGTGCTTACCCCTTGTGAAGTGGCAATCGCGTCCAGCGCACCCCCTAGCAACATTCCGATTGTGCCATTATTTTTTTGTGCCTGCACATGCCCCATCAAGTTATGGGCGAACTCATGCCCCATTACCACCGCAAGCTCGTCATCATTTTGGGTAAAGCGCATCATGCCCGTATAAATCACAACTTTCTTGCCATCCGCGTGCGAGTTTAGCTCATCACTGCGATTTAAGGAAAAATAATAATAACAGCCTCTTTCTTGCAATTTTAGCAAGCGGCAAATTTCCGCGCCTGCCTCCTCTATCTTTCCTCCCACTCGTTCAAATTGTGGGCGCATATTTTTATGATTTTTCCACGCCTTAGGCAGTCCACCGCGAGATTTTATCTCATCCACCATCTTTTGCTGGGCTTGTTCTTCGGAATTGATTTCCGCATCAGGCAGTTCAGGCGTAAAAGCCGTTGGTTTTTGACAAGAAGAAGCGACTAAACATACAACCGATAAAAACAGCACCCGCAAAAACATTATGCTAGTTCCTCAAACACAAGGCGGTTAGCGGGAAATAAAATGGTGAATCGTTGTATTTTTCCGCTTCCTTCGCTATAAAATACCCCGCCATGCTTGGCAACAAGCAAACGAGCCAGCTCAACTCTTAAGTCAACAGCTTCATCTTGTCCGATATTAAATTGCCCATTCATAATGTCGCCATGGGCGGAAAGTGCGAATAATTGCTCGGCTAATTGCAATAATTTTTCCTGCGAATATTGCTCATCATCCGCCTTGTTAATAGTAAGTACAAAAAACTTTTTATCACGATGCTCGCTGATTATTTTTGCCTCTAGCAATATAACGCTATCTGGCGCGATATTATCAATAATCGCCAGTAACAAATTGCTGATTATCTGCTGCAAACGAAACTCATCCGCCATCAAGCGCGGCAAATTATCATGGACATTAACCTTAACCGTATTTTTCCCAGCCTGCAATTTATCGGCAATTTGCCGCAGAGCAGCATTCACCACCTCCGCAACGACAAGCGATTTTTCCTGTAGTGGGATATAGCCAGTTTCCAACTTGGAATGCGCCAAAACATCCTGCATTTTTGCCATTAATTGATTGCTGATTGTAAAAATATCCGCTGCATATTGCCGATATTTTTTATTCTCCAGCGGCCCATACATCTGGTCTTTTAAGGTTTGCGAAAAGCCAATTATATTATTAAGAGGCAGGCGAATTTCCTGCGATAAATAGGCAAGAAATTCGGATTTACTGCGCAGCAGAACATCAGAAAGCTCCTTGGATTTTTTCAGCAAGAATATTTTATTGCGTAGCTCGTCTTCAACACGCTTGGTTTCGTCAATATACTGCTCTATCTGACGAACTTGCGCCGCCATTGCCTCAATTTCCACTGATGTATTTTTGGGAAGATTGGTGTATTTATCTCCCCTTGCAACCGCCGCCATTGCAGCAGTCATTGCAAGCACTGGACTAATAACCCGCGCCCGCACCATCCATAAGAATAGCACAAAAAATATGGCAACCATAAAAACTTGCAGCAATCGCGCCCACAACATCATCCGCACCGCCTCATCGCTGTAATGGGTGTCATATCCAACCACCACAACATACGGATAATGTTCAGACATTTTGTAGTATAAGTAATTACCCGTCCCTAAAATCAAATTACCTTCACCAAATAAACCGCTAGGATTTTTGGCAAAATCAATATCCGCCAGCTTATGTGTAGAAAGACTGCCCGAAGAAATGTCGTTCTGCTCGGAAACTTCGGTTAGCGGGATTAACGCCTTATTGACGATGGCAAAGCTTATTCCATCGCGCTTCACCAGATTGCTAACTTGTTGCGTCAGCGTCCCAATATCGAGGCTCAGAGAAACCACGCCGATAAATTTACCCGTATAATCCGTAATCCCCATCCCCGCAGGAATTACCCATCGCTGCGAAACGCGCCCTTCAATCGGTCTGCCGATGTGCATTTTCCACGAATCAACAGACGATTGTTGAATAAAATCACGGTCAGAAATATCAACAGGTTCTTCCAAAACGCCGCGGTTACTGCTAACTACCATTTTACCTTCAGGGCTTGTCCAAGAAAAAATACTATAGATATTTCCCTTGCTATCAAAGGCTTTTAGAGATTGCGCGAGCCTTGTATAGTCACGATTTGGCTCAAGCACAATTTGCCGCCCAAGCGATGAAAGCATGTAGTTGGCATTTTCCAGCTCATCACTAAGGGAATGGTCTATACGGGTTGCTTCTTTCTCTAAATCAACAACAATCCGCTGGGCATGGTTCACATAAGTGCTGTAGGTAACCCAGCCCGAAATAAGCAACAAAACGAATAATATAGCCGCTGAAAGCAGCACAAAATCACGAGATAATGAAGGTTTTGCCCAAGAAATTTTCATGAAGGTCTGCACACCATAAATGTAAGTTTATTCGACTATAAATATTTTCTCACTTCCTGTCCATGCGCTTTATGGTTTTTAATAGTATAAATAAAGAAGAGGATGCGTTGTGCGACTTTTCTCCGTCATTCCGCCGAAGGGCGGAATCTATGCCAAGCCTTTAGCATTGCAGCTAATTTTCTGGCATGGATGCCAGCCTTCGCTGGCATGACAGCAAAAAAAGTTGCATAGCGTAAGATGGAGTAAAAAATCATGGCAGCATGGCTAGCATTAATTCCCGCAATTTCAAGTTTGCTGGATAAAATAATCCCCGACCCCGAAGCGCGGGAAAAGGCGAAATTGGAGCTACTGAAAGACGAACGCGCCAGCGAGCTGGAGGAACTGCGCCTTGCCCTTTCCGCCGACCAGATGCAGGCAGACATCAACAAACAAGAAGCCGCCAGTCAAAATTTATTTGTTTCGGGCTGGCGACCATTTATCGGCTGGGTGTGCGGCGTCGCCTTTGCTTATCATTTTATTGTGCAGCCGCTGCTTGCTTTTGCCATAGCCAACTCTGGCGGCAGCGTGCAGCTTCCCGCTTTTAATATGCAGGAACTCTCCACTGTGCTGATGGGAATGCTTGGACTCGGCGGCCTGCGCACTCTGGAAAAGGTAAAAAACGCGACTAGATAAGCTTCTCTGCCACCATTTTAAGGGCTTTGGGATAAATTATATGTTCATGAGCATGTATGCGCTGTTGCAGGGTTTGCTCGGTATCATTTGGAAGGATGGGAACAACGGCTTGCAAAATAATTTCGCCAGCGTCCATTTCTTCGGTGACTTGGTGAACCGTGCAGCCACTTTCTTTAGCTCCTGCCGCTAGCGCATCACGCACGGCATGTGCACCCTTGAAATTGGGCAGCAGCGCAGGGTGAATATTCAGCATCCGCCCGCGCCATTTATTCACAAATTCTGAGGAGAGCAAACGCATGAAACCCGCCAGACAAACGATTTCCACACCATATTCCACTAGCTTTTCGTGCATGGCTTGGTCAAAATCTTCGCGGCTAGCAAAATCCTTGTGGCTTATAACCATGGAGGGAATGTTTGCTTTTTTAGCGCGTTCCAAGCCATAAGCTTCCGCCTTGTTGGAAATGACAAAAACGATTTGCAATTGCGAATCATTCTCAACTGAGGCATCAATCAAAGCCTGCAGATTGCTGCCACTACCTGAGATTAAAACTGCGACGCGGCGTTTGGTCACACAATCTCCACGCCTTCGCCTGTCCGTGCCACCAGTTCGCCGAGGCGATAGACAGTTTCACCGTCCGAAGTTAGCTTCGCCGAAACTGCGTCAGCTGCATCCTTATCCACCACCACCACCATGCCGATGCCGCAGTTAAATGTCCGTAGAAAATCATGTTTTTCCAACTTGCCCGCCTCGCGCAGCCATTTGAACACGGGTGGCACTTCCCAAGCCGTTTCCGATAGTTTGGCACATAAATTATCAGGCAGCACACGCGGCAGGTTTTCTGGCAGTCCTCCGCCCGTTATATGCGCGAAAGCCTTAATTTCCAGCGGGAAAGCGCGAATTGCCGCGATGCAATTTTTAACATAAATCCGCGTTGGGACAAGCAAAGCATCGGCGATGGTCTTACCCGCCGCAAATGGCGCAGGCGAAGAAAAATCCAGCCCTTGCTGCGCGAGGATATAGCGCACGAGGGAAAATCCGTTGGAATGCACACCGCTGGAAGCCAGCCCCAAAACCACATCGCCCACCTTCATGGTCGGCAGTGGCAAAACGCCAGTCCTCTCCACTGCGCCAACGGTGAAGCCCGCGAGGTCATATTCGCCGTCAGCGTACATGCTAGGCATTTCCGCAGTTTCGCCGCCGATAAGGGCGCAGCCAGCCAGTTTGCAGCCATCGGCAATGCCTTTTATCACCTGCTCGGCGACATCAACCGAAAGCTTGCCAGTTGCAAAATAGTCAAGGAAAAACAGTGGCTCTGCGCCCTGCACAATCAAATCATTAACGCACATGGCGACCAGATCAATACCGATTGTGTCATGTTTTCCCGCGCTTTGCGCGATTTTTAGCTTCGTACCCACCCCGTCCGTTGCGGAAACGAGTAGAGGATCAATATATCCCGCTTTTTTCACATCAAACAATGCGCCAAACCCGCCGAGGTCGTCCATCGATCCTAGCCTGCGCGTTGCCTTCGCCAGTGGCTTGATGCGCCGCACCAGCTCGTTGCCCGCGTCAATATCCACACCTGCCTGTTTATAGCTAGCTACTGTCATTTTTTTCTCCCGTCATCCTGCGGAACGCGCAAGCGTTAGCGCAGGATCTGTTAATAAATGCTAGCCATACCCCCACCAACCCACATATTCAAGCCCAAACTGTCACAAAATTGTCATATTTCACTGATTGCAGGCAGGGGATAACTGGGCTAGAATGAACACATAAATAAAATCTAAAGGGCAAAGCTATGACCATTTATTACGATAATAAAGACGACATCGAACATCAGATAACCAAGGATCAGGCGAAAGATTTGCGGTTGGCGAGCGCACATCAAACAAACTTTGGGGTTCTTTCTTTTATACTTGGAAATGCAATACATTCACTTAGCACATTTCGTGAAAAGCCTAGTGAACTTGGTAAATGGGCCGGTGTTTTTGCCATGGTTGCTGGTGGATTGGAAGTTATGAAAGCATACTTCACTGGTCGTCAAGCCCACGACCTAGAGCTAAAAGCAGCGCGGACGGTTGAGCCACAGAGGATTCTGCTTGATCAGCCCGCGGTTTATGACATTCCTGCGCCACGGGCGGAATGCTGCGATAAGCCAAAATTCCTTGAGGGAATTAAGCCGCAAAGCCTGCTCGAACATTCAGAGCCTGAGCCAAGCACTGGCATTATCCAGCTATAAACAAATTCCTTAAGCTCCAATCCACCAAAGATAAAAAAGGGCGGCGCGAACGCCACCCTTTTTGTCATCCTGTGAGTGGCATAGCCACTGCACAGGATCTTTTAAGTTTATGAGATCCTGCGCTAATTTCTTACGAAATTACGCAGGATGACGACGAATTGGACTAATAGTCCATATCGCCCATTCCCATTCCACCCATGCCGCCCATACCGCCAGCACCCGCAGAAGATTTTTTATCTTCAGGCGCATCCGCGATAATCGCTTCGGTGGTGATCATCAGGCTGGCAACTGAAGCCGCACCTTGCAGTGCTGCGCGCACCACCTTGGTTGGGTCAATAATACCCGCTTTGATGAGATCAACATACTCAAGCTTTTGTGCGTCAAAACCATAGTTGGTGTCGTTGCTTTCCAGCAGCTTGCCAGCAACAACCGCGCCGTCCAAACCAGCGTTTTCAACGATCTGACGCAGTGGCGCTTGCAAAGCGCGACGAATAATGTTCACGCCAGCTTTTTGGTCGTCATTTTCCACCTTGATTTTGTCAAGAGCGCGAGAAGCATAAAGCAGGGTAGAGCCGCCACCAGCAACAATACCTTCCTCAACCGCAGCGCGGGTTGCATGTAGAGCATCGTCAACGCGGTCTTTGCGTTCTTTAACTTCAACTTCGGTTGCGCCACCAACTTTAAGCACTGCAACACCGCCAGCAAGTTTTGCCAAGCGTTCTTGCAGTTTTTCGCGGTCATAATCAGAAGTTGTGTCTTCAATCTGGTTGCGAAGTTGGCTGCAACGCGCTTCTATGGACTTTTTATCGCCTGCGCCGTCCACGATGGTGGTGTCGTCTTTGGTGATAACTACTTTTTTCGCGCGACCAAGGCTGGTAACGCTCACGCTTTCCAGCTTCACGCCGAGATCTTCGCTGATAACTTCACCAGCGGTGAGTACCGCAATATCATCCAGCATCGCTTTGCGGCGATCGCCAAATCCGGGAGC
Organism: Rickettsiales bacterium; assembly: GCA_005792635.1. Lineage (GTDB taxonomy): Bacteria > Pseudomonadota > Alphaproteobacteria > Rickettsiales > SXRF01 > SXRF01. The sequence continues at coordinate 39 of SXRF01000022.1, read as the reverse complement.
TTTAACCGCAGCAACTTTCAAGCCACCGCGCAGTTTATT
>SXRF01000021.1 GCA_005792635.1 Rickettsiales bacterium | reverse complement strand
CACCAGTGAGAATGAAACCAAGAGGATTGCCGAGAGCATCACAAACGCCATGAATTTTTGTAGAAAATCCGCCACATGAACGACCTAATGCTTGCTGCTCCCCGCTTCCGTGTTTTTTTTAACAGCACCAGCTGCACAAGCGTGAGCACGCAGAATCGTAGAATCAACCATGATATATTCCATGTCGGGATCTTTTGCAAAATAATACAGCATTTTATACCAAACTCCACGCTCCGCCCAATCGGCAAAGCGGTGGTATAGTGCGTTCCAATCACCATATTCTTGCGGCAATAATCGCCACTGAGAGCCGCTACGAGCAAGCCAAAACACTGCCTCTACAAATTGGCGTGTTTTTTCTTCATTGCCAGTATGAATTTTAGGAAATTCAACAAGATAAGAATAAATTTTTTCCCAAGTTTTTTGTTCTATTCTGCGTGTGTATGTCATAAAGCACCTCCTAAAACGAGGGCTAGCACATATTGGTTAAAAATTTCTCAACAGAACCTAGCCAATCAATTCCTGTAGTATCTTCTATTTTACCATTATTATTTCCAGCACCTAAAGAGCCATTTCTAGTGCCAGCAAAAGGATTGCTATTAGAAAATCCAACCGCGCTTGCCTCACTCGGTGGTAAATCTCCTGGAAGAGAGTTGTATTGCAGCTTAAAAAGGTTCATTGCGGTGTTGTATTCGGTAATCTGCGAAATTTGGGCGCGTATTTCTGCTGCTTTTATTAAATCCTTTCCTAACAAAGCTCCGCCAACCAGAAAACCGATTATAACTAGGACTATGGAAAGTTCTATGAGTGTGAAAGCTGCTTGGTGCAATGGCGTTGTCCACGCCCACTGACTTGTCATCCATGTCTTGTGCGGGGGTTTTGAGCCACAAATTACGATATAGATTTTATCCCTATACCCCCACATAAAGCGGGGATGACGAGCGATGGTTACTTTAATTTTGCGTTTGACAATAAGCCACAAACTGCAATTTTTTGCTTTGCTTTGCTTTGCTTTGCGCCATTTTGTGTCTCCATTTCAATTTCTCCTATCACAGCTTACCATATATACCACTAACAGCTATAGCACAACTTGCCGAGCTAGAGTTTATGCGTGGCAAAATCAGGCGCGGGTTTTTGCCTGCTGCCGCTAGAGCCGCCGTTTCTGCCACTGACGGAATGGCGTGAATTGCCACCACTTTCTGCGAAATTGTCTGCGCCAGATTCGCGACCGCTTCGCATTTTTCCTGCGGAATAACCAGCAGCGGCAAATCCATAGCCTCGGCGGCGTGCATCACATTTTCCGCTCCTTCCTTCACCCAAGCAGTCGCCAGCACAGCAACCTCGCTAATCGCTACATCCGCCCGTTCCAGCGCATTATGCACCAGCTCTATTATTTCATCCGCCGTGCAATTTTTGCGGCAACCAATTCCAATCGCAATCCTCATTTAGCCAAATCCTTTTTTATGGCACTCCACTGCATAACGCGCATGGCGGGGCGAAGCCCTGTCATACTGCCCACATCTTCGGCACGGTCTATGCCTATTCTGATAATATTCCCGCCATATTTTTTATGCGCTGCGATAAGCTGGCTTTCCGTTTCCAGCGTCACCGCATTCACCACCAGCCGCCCGCCATTTTTAAGCGCGTTATAAGCCGCCTCTATCACTGCAAGATTGCCGCCGCCACCGCCGATAAACACTGCATCGGGGGCTTCGGCATTTGCCAAAATTTCTGGCGCACTTCCCTCTATAATCTGCAAATGCGGCACACCTAGATTTTTGGCGTTTTGCCCTGCACGCGCTGCTCGTTCTGGATTTTTCTCAAAGCCAATAGCGCGGTTGGCGGGGTGGGAAAGCAACCACTCAATAGCCACCGAACCCGCTCCCAGCCCAATATCCCACAACAACTCGCCGCGTCGTGGTGCGAGCGCGGAAAGCGTAATTGCGCGGATTTCGCGCTTGGTTAGTTGCCCGTCATGCTCAAATAAATCATCAGGCAAACCGCTTGCAAGAGGCAATGCTTGCTTGGTGAGATGGGCAGGAATTTCAAGGGCGATCATGTTGAGGCGAGCAAAAGATGATGACTGGATGATTGGATGATTAGATGATTGATAAAAAATTATGTTTTCCTTATCTCCGCCTAAATGCTCCAAAACCCACATTTTTGCCTCGGCAAATCCTTTTTTTTCTAACAATTCCGCCAGTAATTTTGGAGTGGTTTCATCGGTGGAGAGAGCTAGAATTTTAGCATTTGGTTGCAGATGCGGAATGATATTTTCCAACGCCCGCGCGTTAAGCCCAATGGTCACTATGTCCTGCAAAGCCCAACCAAGCCGAGCCGCCGCCAGTGAAAAACAGGATGGCGCGGGTATCACCAGCATTTCCTGTACGGGGATATGGCGAGCGAGCGTCGCGCCAATGCCATAACAAAACGGGTCACCAGAGGCGAGAACACAGATTTTAGGGGTTAGGGACTGGGAACTAGGGGCTAGGGAAAGAATTTCATTTATAGAATTTTCCAGCGGATTTTGCCAGATTTTTGCTTCGCCTCCCACAAGTTCTGCCGCCAACTCCAAATGCCGCGCACCACCATACACCACATCCGCCGCGGCGATAAGCCTCCGCGCCTGCTCGCATAAACCAGCAACGCCATTTTCGCCGATACCGATTATGGAAAGCCACGCTCTATTAGTTGATTTCTTTGACACCTGAAACAGCCTGACGACGAGAATTGATATAATCAGCATAAGACATATTCTTTGCCTTCTCATCCGTCAAATAACTTATGCCATCAACGATTTCCTGCTCTTTTCCCACCTCTTTTTGCAAATAATCAACTGACATTGCCTCTTTCATATCCGTATGAAGATTCTCAACACCAAGCTGGCTACCTCTTGTTTTCTTCCAGTGATAGAACATTCCGTAGACGCCGCCAATAATACCACCAGCAGCCATTCCAGAACCTCTATTAAGAGACGACAATCCAGCTATGCGTATTGCGTTAGTTTCTTGTGCTTTTCCTAGGAAATATCCAGCAAGCGCACCAAGTTTTCCGAGTATAAAAATTGGCAAATGCTCTTTTACAAAATCCCAAACGCCAAGTTTTTGGCTCTTGCGCTCTTCAAGAGGCACTATCCGCTCTTTTAGTAACGCATTATGGTTTAGGTTTTGTGATAATTCCTGCATTTTAGCTTAAGCTCCAAGCCCTTCTGCGGTTTTATTTTCTCTTGCATCCGCCCGTTCATGTTCTTTTTCTTGGTGCGAATGATGCTTTTTATGCGCATCCGCATGATGGTGTTCTTCGCCCATTCTAGCTTCTTTTTCCGCAATAATTTTTTTGATTAATTCTGATTGTTTGCCCAGAGTTTCTTCAAATTGAACACGGCTTTCCATGATATTCGCAACATCATTGTTGATTTCATCAACACCGAATTGTTGCCTGCGAACCCTTTTCCAATGCTCGTAACCAGCAAATGTTGAGCCAATTATCAAGCCGAGCCAAGCACTTCCCCATATAGTATAAGTCTTTGCGCTTATTAGCTTTCCTTCTTGTCTAGCTATCGTGTCTACATTTTTCATTAATTTTGAAGAATCAAGAACATTGTCTGCAAACCATTCTGAAAATTTTGTATCTGCTAAATTCCTACCTAAAAAATAGCCAACACCAGCACCGCCAAATGTAAAACCAAGTGTTTTTGCTTGGTCTTTGGCAAAATTCTGTGCATTTAGTTCTTGTTCTATTTGCTCTGGTGTTTTGATTGCTCTATCGTTCATAAATCCCTCGCTTAAATGCCTTGTAATGCTAAATTATTGACCGATTATGGAATTTTATCCACAGATATAATATGAAGTTTTTATGACAGTTCCAAAATAGTCGTTAACGAAGTTGTCATAAAAACTTCACATGCAAATTCATAAAAATACTTTATAATTGGTAAATATAAGGTTAAATAAAGGCGTTGTTGCTTGTTAAAATAAGGTGGTGAATATGGCAAATATACAGAAAAAACAATATTCTATTGATGACTTTAAGGCGGGATACGACGATGTAACCGCGCTTTATGACTTGTCGGATGACCTGCTGGCGACCGTGGAAGCTGGTGGTATATCTTCGCCAGAAGATCAACTGAAGCTGGTTGAGCCACTGATTAACGAGGTGGCAGAGGCAGCCGATGTGCTGGCAGAAGAGTTTATTTTGGTGGCAGAAAGCAAAAAGCCATATTCAGCCAGCAAATTCAGCAAAAAACGCATAGAAAACGCGCTTCGGCGGATTTTTGTTGCTATCCATGAATATGGCGAAAACACCAAGCAAACGGCTAGTAATATCGCAACGCCAATTGTTAAAAAAATTCAAGCCCAACTTGATAAAATCGTAGTTATCTTCTTTGAATTCGTACAGATTTCACTCCAGAGCGTCATGAATAAAAGCGAGATGGAGGCGATCCGCCTGCGCGATACGCGCATAGCTATTATGATGCACCAGATTGGGCTTGCTTCTCAACATTAGATAGCGCCAGCACTCGTGACAACACTATCTAAAAATCTCTGTCATAGCGATTGATGATAATGGTTATCAATTGCAAGTGAAAAAACACCCCTTTCTTTGTTGGATTAAAAAAACTATAAATTCACCATAGCACAGAGAAATATGCTCTGGCAGTTGTATTTTTTATGTTCTGACCATAAAAAAAGGCTGGGATACAAGACCCCAGCCTATCAAGTCGCAGGACGTTTACAAAAGCGAAAATTTTTGAGGTTTTCGCCGAAACGCCTAAATATATTACAAGTTCCGTGCCAAACCAAAAAACTTAAGAAATCCGCTGGTCATAGCCGTTTTTGCCGTCACAATCATGCCTATTTATTAGGCAAATTCCTGTGTGTTGATTAAAAAATAGGCAGCGACAAATAGGCGGGTGACAAATATTTTCTGCGGTCTATAATCCGCCCTATGGATAATAAATATACCAATAAATACGACATTTTAATCGCGGGCGGGGGCATGGTGGGCTTAAGCATGGCGATTGCCCTTGCGCGGGATGGCGTTCAAGTTGCGGTGCTAGAAAAAACCGCTATGCCCGCTCAGCTGGAAGAAAAATTTGACGGGCGGGTTAGCGCGATTTCGCTGGGTTCACAGCGGATATTGGCGGATATTGGCGCGTGGGAATTCATGCGTGAATATGCTGAGCCGATTTTAGATATTCGTGTGACGGATGGTTCTGCGCCGCTATTCCTGCATTATGACCACCGCGAGGTAGGAGACGATCCGTTTGGTTATATTCTGGAAAATCGTCATACGCGCTATGGCTTGCAGGCGGCGGCTGCTAAGCTTGAAACCCTCACGATTATTGATAATTTTGCCATAAAAAACCTGATATGTGACGCGGCTAGCGCGACTGTGGTTGGCGCGGACGGAACAACTCTAAAAGCGCGGCTGGTTATTGGCGCGGATGGGCGCGGCTCGCAAATCCGCGAATTGGCGGGCATTAAAACCACAAGCTGGAGTTACAAACAAACGGCGATTGTCTGCACTATTGAGCATGAATTGCCGCATAATGGCTTGGCGCAGGAGAGGTTTTTGCCTGTTGGACCTTTTGCGGTGTTACCGATGCTGGGCAATCGTTCGTCGCTGGTGTGGGTTGAGCCTGATGAACGCGCTCCTGTGTATATGGAGCTGCCCGAAGAGGAATTTGTGCAGGAAATTGCTGAGCGCATCGGCGGCTATCTCGGTAAAATAAAAACCATTGGTGGGCGGTTTTCATATCCGTTGTCACTGCTCCATGCGCGGGCATATACGGCGCAGAGGGTGGCACTGATTGGTGACGCGGCGCACGGAATGCACCCAATCGCGGGACAGGGGGTTAATCTCGGTTTCCGCGATGTTGCCGAGCTGCGGGAATTGATTTTGGCGAAATATTCTATTGGGCTTGATATTGGCGGCGAAAGCCTGCTTGCCGATTATGCGCGGTTGCGGAAATTTGATAATATTACCATGCTGGCGGTGATGGATATTTTGAATCGGCTATTTTCCAATAATATTTTGCCAGTGCGCCTTGCCCGCGACGCTGGGCTGTGGGCGGTTGGTAAAATGCCACCGCTGAAACGCTTCTTTATGCGCCACGCTATGGGTGTAAAAGCTATCTAGGGTTTTTGCGAGAGCTAATCATCTTGCCGACCTGATTGCTGATGCTTTGCATCATGCTAGAGCCACCGCCGCTAGCCTCGCCACCGCCGCCGCCAATTCCCTTGAAGGTTTGAACAAATGAGCCAATTCCACTCGAACCGCTAGCAAAGCCGCTGCCGAGCGGTACTGTTGTTTGCGAACCAGCCAAGTTGCGGGCAATTTCCGAGCTGGCTTTTAGGATTGCCGAGAAGGCATAGCTAATAATCAACATAGTGATCAAATGATAGGTCAGGAAATAAATAAATTTCTTTTCCTCCAGCATCTTCCCCGGTGGGATAAGTTCATTATGTCTGCTGGTATCATCCAGCACTGTTTTATCCAGACAAGCGATACGCGGGACGGAATCAGTTATAACAGCTCCTGAGCTGTCAAGGATAGTAGGCTCATAATTAAGTTTGCAAAAGCCGATGCTGTCCAGCGGGCTTTGTACTGCCCCTTCATCTTTCCACACGGTGGTGTGGGTTAGCACCGAGGATAAATCACTAATAAAGCCCATAAACTGGCTGCTGATACTCAGCCACAAGGCGAGGATGGCGAAGGTTATCATCGGCTGCAAAGTGTATGACACCATGTATTTCAGCCAGTTTTCGAACAATGAAATCGTGGTTTTGAACAACACGAAGCTGAGGAAAATCGGGCTAAGGGCGATGAGGAACGCCACCGCGCTGATGCCCATCAAAAAGCTGATTACCGTGCGGGCGAAGATGGAAATCGTCATCCAAAATAATGACATAACCATTACAAATAGCGGCGGGCAGACGAACGATAGCAGCAAGAAAAATATCAAAAGCTTACCCTTGTCGCTGAATAAACCGCCGTGAGTTTCGGGAGTCGCGCCAGAAGGTGTTAGCAGCTCTTTTACTCCGCCGACTATCGCATAAAGCCTATCATCAATTTGCCCGAAAATTCCGCCGAGACTGTTATCCGTTACGGGTGTGAGTTGGGTAAAAAATTTCGCCCCGCCCATGTCTATAATACTCAGCACCCAATCAATACTTTGCACCGTAAAGCCGATAAATAAATTATACAGCAAGCCAATCGCCAGAGTGCTTATGCTGGAAAATGCCCAGATGCCGCCGATTTTTAGCAAATGAATAGCAATATCGCCGCCAGCAAATTGCGACTTTCCGATCAGAACTTGCGCTCCAAACGCCACGATATACAGCGTCAGCACCACTTTTAGCACGGGCAGCAAATGGAACTGCAAAGCGCAATATACCGCGCTTAGCGTGTCGTTCAAAATGCCAATATAATTACAGACGATAAGGCTGAATATTCTTGGATTTTCACCAGTAGGTTTGTCGCAGGTTGTTTCTCCAAGCTTTTCGGTGGGAAACAGACCGCCTTCGGTTACGCCACCGCTGGAATTACAGCCAACCATTTTGAAACCTGCGTCAGCCATTGCAACTTCAGAAAATATTCCCATCAGCATTATCGCCAACATAAAAAAAGCAATGAATTGGCGGGTGAGATTCATATCAATAATCCTCTGGGAGGCTAGCAAAGCGACCATGCGCTGCACCTAGGGATTTTATGTCATTGGTGAAAATCGCCAGTGCGTCCTCGGCGTCTTGCAGAGAAATTTTAAGCCCGATGCTCTCGCCATTTTGCTTGAGCAGTAAATCGCCCTTTTGCCGCTCCATATACAGCATCATCAGCGCGTCATGATTGTTTAAGCCAATATTCTGCGCGGGATAATCCAGCGGCACTTCGTCGGGGATATAAATATGCGTGGCGCAGGAATCCATAACCGTTTTGAATATGCTGGTTTCTGGGCATTTGGCGGGTGAACTGCTGGTGAGCATCACCATGACACCACGCTCACGCAACATGGCAAGCAAGCTTTCAAGGCGCGGCGCGAAAAAGGCGTTTTCCAGTAAATCAAAGGCTTCATTCAGCACGATAATAGTCGGTGAGCCATCAATCGCGCCAATCACCCTGTGCATCAGGTAAGAAAATAACGGCAGCACAAAAGCAGGTTTGGCAAAGGCGGGCGACATATCAAACCCGACCATATCGGTTATTCCCGCGCTCAAATTCAAACTATCCTGCGCGAAATCAAATAGTCCAGCATATTCGCCCTTGCCCATCCATTGTTGCAACGGCGCGGCTAATTCAGCATTGGTGCTGGCGACAATCGCCGCCATATTGGGCAAATTGCGTTCGGCTTCTGGCAGGTTGTAAAGCTGTGCCACTGCGCCGCGCAAAATATCTTTCGTCGCGCTATCCAGCGGCGCATCTGGCGAAATCAACAATCCACACCAAGCGGCAAGGAACGATTGGTTATATGGCGATGCTTCCAAACTAAAAGGATTAAGAGCAAGGCGCGGCGATTTATCCTCGCGCTCATCGCGGTTGATTTTGGAAATTTGCTTGAGAGGGAAATAATTACCGCCCATTTTATTCAGGAAAAGCCGCGCTGATTGGTTGCGGTCAAACAGGAACATTCGTGCAGGGAATTTGCGCGTTTGCGAAAGCAGAAAATACTGCAAAATTTTGCTGCTACTGTCGCCAAAACTATTGAAATCAAAAAACGCTGTATGTCCATTGTCGCCGACATGGAAATTAAAATAATAGGGCGAGCCAACGCTGGTCGGGATTTGCGACACGCATTTACCCCAGTGATTGCCATCCACACTGCCACTAGAAAAGCGGTTTAAGCGACAAAACCCGCCGATATTTTCCAGCGCGATGGTGTTGCGGCGGCGCACGAATTCAAAATTTCCGGGGAACTGCGCCCAGAAACATTCCTCCATGCGGATATCCTCGCGCACGCTCACCAGCCCTAAATCCATAAATACTTGCTGGAATGTTCGCACATCGCGGTCTAGCTGCTCAAAATCATCCACCATCACCATGATGCTGATTTGTTGTTCGCCAAAGTCGGTGATTTTTTTGCGGTTGCTCGCCAGCATGTTTTTTATGCCAAAATCCTCCATGGATTTGGTATCGCCGCTTAACTCAAAATATTCCTTTTGCGCTTCATAATGTTTAAGCACTTTTTCGGCGGGCATGAACACGAAATTCTGGCTGATAACCATCTCAATCGGGGCTTGCAACACGCGGTCAACCGTCTCAATCGGTATATCGCGGAATTGCTTGAGGGTAAGCAGCGAGGCAAAGCGTTTATCGCCCGTTTTTTTGCTTTTCGCCTCTAGCGCGTTAAAACCAAAATCAAGCACGCTGGTTTGTAGCGCGACGCTGACATTCATATCAGGCAGCGGAAAAGGCTCATTACGCAGATTAAAAATATTGCCGAAAAATTCCATTAGCTCGGAATAAAAAATATTCTGCCCGATATTTTGGCGCGGAATTTTGGCGGAAATTATATTGCTGGTGGGCAGCGGGCGTTCCACTAGCCCCAGCCGCTTGGCGTGACACTGGCTAGCCAGCCGCTCAAGAATGGAAGCACCGATAGCGTCCATTTTTATTTGAAGATTATCCAGATATTCATTGCGGAATTTGCGGTTGCGCTCGGGAAAAATCGTGTCTTTCAAATGCTGCTTATCAATAAACGGCGCGACCTGTGCGTCGTGCATAAAAGTTATATACACCTCGTTGTAATAGCTGTGTTCAAAGCTTTTTGCTTGATGCGTGGTTTTTTCCCATTTGCCATTGACATAACCAGAGAAATCGTCAGGGAAGCTTGCACTAAACTGTAGCGGGCGACGGCGGCGGATGGTGTGCAGCCAGAAGGCAACTTTTTCCGTAACATCTGTGTGAGAAAGCACATCACGAATAGCATCGCGGATGGTTTCGTGAATGCCGTCCATATTTTCGTTTGGCTCACCGCGGGCATTGCCGTCAATCTTTATAACCTGCACCAGCTCGCCGTCCTTGGTCATCAGCGTATGCGGGTTGAAATGTGTGTAATAAGGAATAAACTCGTGATAATCCACCCGCTTGAACGGCGCGGCTTTTTCTTTTACTGCACGGGATATTTTCGCTTTTGCCATATTTTTCTGGTTTAGTTTGTGAACAATTTTATCAGCTATGTTTGCGCGCAACCATTCGCCCAGTCTGTTAATATCATTTTTGTGGTATCAACGCCAAGCGATAATATTAGGCTTGGCGCACCAAATATAGCGGCAATTCCCACACCTAGCATCAACGCTTGCCCCCATTTTATTTGCCCGAAGGCTGCGCCAATTCCCAAAAAAATTACGCTAAGAACTGCAACTCCGCGCCCAATATCGGAAGTTACCATCGAAACAATGTTGCACAATACCCACCCAGTTGGCGTGGGCAACCCTATCATGCCCTGAGCGTCCTTAGCTACATTGAAAAAATTAAAATCAAAGTTTCGGATAGCAAACGCGCTGCTGCACGACATAAAATAGATGCCTGACGATAATAATATTAATGTGGTTATAGCTCGTGCATTTTTCATATATTGGACTTCTCCTAAACACATGAACCAATAAAGCCTGTGAGCAAAGTACCCAAGAAATTATTCCCAAAAATGAGCTGTGGAACTATAATTGGCGCACCAAAGGTCAGCGAAATACCAACGGCAACTAGCATCGCCTGTCCCCATGTCACCTTGCCCAAAGTTGCGCCAATGCCGATTATCATCACCGCGAGGGTGGCAATTCCACGCCCAATGTCCGACCAGATCATGGTCACCACATTGCACAGCACAATGCCTATCGGTGTGAAACCCGTAAGGGCGAAAGCGTGGCTGCACAGCAGAATATAAATTGCCAATGCCGCTATTGTGGTAATTGTAAAATGCTGAATTTGCCTATTGTCAATTACAGCAGTTTTTGTTTTTGGGTTTTTCATAATTTTTACCATAGTTATTATTAATTGTTCTAGGGCGTAATAGGTGGCAAACAAGGAATATTAGCGACAAAATCTACACCAAAATTCCCTATCTGCATAAAGAGCAATGGCAGGATTAGCGGCGCACCAAACATAATGGCAATTCCAACTGCGACAGTCATCGCTTGCCCCCATGTCACTTTACCAAGCATCGCGCCAATACCGACAGACATTACCGCAAGGGTGGCTATCCCGCGCCCAATATCTCCGAGTATCAAAAGCAGAATCGTACACAGAACCCTTTCGATAGGCTCAAGACCACTAAATAAAAACCCCGCAATTTGGTCAAAAACGCTTTTTGGTGGTTCTGCAGCAACAGCATACACAGGTGCGACCAGTGCGAAATAAGCCGCAAAGCTTATTAGTAGCAGCGAGGCGTAGTGTGTTTTTGCTCTAATCATCACCATATATTCCTATAAATTTTCTATCCACCTTACAACTCTACCACAAATATGTGACAGTTTTTTGACAGTTTTCATCTTTTTTGTGTTTTTTTTGAAAAGATTTGTATTTTTATGACAGTTGCGTTACAAGCTCCCAGACTATAACTCAAAAAAGGATAACAAATTATGAATGATATTGAACAAAAGCTCTCCGCAATGGGAATTACACTGCCACCGTCGGTTATGCCAGCGGCAAACTATGTTCCCTACACAGTTTCGGGCAATTTGGTGTTCGTTTCTGGCACTTTGCCAATGAAAGACGGCAAACCGCAAGACATCGGCAAATTGGGCAAGGAATTCACTATTGAGCAAGGGCAGCAAACCGCAAAACTTTGTGGTATCAATATATTAGCGCATGTGAAGGCTGCTTGCGGTGGGGATTTAAGCCGTGTGGTTAAATGCGTTCGTATGGGGATTTTCGTAGCCTCTGCCGAAGGCTTCACCGCGCAACCAGCCGTTGCGAACGGCGTTTCCGACATGATGGTAGAAATTTTTGGTGAAGCTGGCAAACACGCTCGCTTTGCCGTTGGCGTTGCCGAGCTGCCATTTGGCGTGGCAGTTGAGGTGGACGCGACATTTGAGATTAGATAAATAGAGAATTCGAGGACTAGAGGACTAGATTTTTTCGGATTATCCAGTTTTCTAGTTCTCAAATCATTCCACCGCTTGGCGAGCTAGCCACCGCTTGCTCGCGCTTTGGCATTCTGCCCGCCAGATACGCCATGCGCCCCGCCGCCACTGCTTGTTTCATGGCTTTTGCCATGAGGACGGGGCTTTCGGCGGCGGATAGCGCGGTGTTCAGCAATACGCCCGCGCAGCCCAGCTCCATGGCGATGCAAGCGTCGGAAGCAGTGCCGATCCCCGCATCCACAAGGACGGGAACGCAGAGGCATTCGGCGATCATGCGGATATTCAACGGGTTTAATATGCCAAGACCACTGCCGATTGGCGCGGCAAGCGGCATAACCGCGGCGCAGCCAGCATCCGCTAGTTTTTTTGCCATTATCAAATCATCATTGCTATATGCCATCACCGAAAAACCTTCAGCGACCAGTATTTTAGCAGCTTTCAAAGTTTCCTCTGCATCAGGCAGCAAGGTTTTTTCGTCGCCAATCACCTCTAGCTTCACCAGCTCCCATCCACCCAATTCCCGAGCGAGACGAAGTGTTCGCACCGCTTCATCGGCGGTATAGCAACCAGCGCTATTGGGCAGGTAGGTGTATTTTCTGGGCGGTAGAGTGGCAATCAGGCTCTGCGCCCCTGCCGAGGAAAGGTCAGTTCGGCGCACAGAAACGGTGATGATTTCCGCGCCCGTTGCCTCCACCACCGCTTTTGTTTGCGCCATATCGGCATATCGCCCCGTCCCCACCAGTAACCGCGAGGAGAATTCCCGACCAGCAATTATAAGCTTATCTTCCATCAACCACCGCCTATAAAGGAAACGATTTCCACCGCGTCGCCATCATTCAAAAAAACCTCCTCGTGGCGCGAGCGGGAAACGATTTCGCGGTTGATTTCCACGGCGATTTGCGACTTTTCCAGCGCAAGCAAAGATAGCAATTCCTGCACGCAGGCAGGTTTTTCAAGCTTATATGGTTTTCCGTTTAGAATGATGTTCATAGATGACGAGATTACTAGATGACGAGATGACGAAAATATGTTACAAACTATTCCTATCATCTCGTAATCCTATCATCAAGTCATCTCATTCAATAGTCGTTTATGCTTAAAATTCTTATCCTCAACGGCCCCAACCTCAACATGCTCGGCACTCGTGAGCCAGAAATTTATGGCAGCGAAACGCTTGCCGATATTGAGGCGAAATGCGCGGCGCATGCGGTAAAGCTTGGGCTTGAGATGGATTTTGTGCAGTCAAATAATGAGGGCGAGCTGGTAACACTAATTCAGAATTCGGCAAAAACCCATCAAGCCCTTATTGTCAATGCTGGCGCATATACCCACACTTCCATCGCGCTGATGGACGCTCTGCTCGCGCTCGCAACCCCAGTTATTGAGGTGCATTTGTCAAACATCTTCCGCCGCGAGCCTTTCCGCCATGAATCATATATTTCCAAGGCTGCAAAGGGCGTAATCTGCGGCTTTGGCAGCGATAGCTATATACTCGCGCTTTCGGCAGTTAAAAACCTAATAGGCGCAAAATAATGTGGCGGGTTGGACATCGTGGGGCATGCGGTCATGCGCCTGAAAACACCTTGGCTTCTATGCGAAAAGCCCTTGAAATCGGTGTGGATGGCTTTGAGTTCGACATTCAGATGAGCAAGGACGGAATTCCCGTTGTAATTCATGATGATACTCTGGAGCGCACGACCAATGGCAAAGGCTTTGTGCGTGACTTTACCTTCAAAGAACTGCAAGAACTTGACGCTGGGAATGGTGAAAAAATCCAGTCCCTACAGAATGTTATAGAAATGGTGGATAAACGCTGCCGCTTGTTTATTGAGCTGAAAGCCGAAAACGCAACCAAGCCAGTGTCCGATTTATTGGCGCATAGCGTTCAAAATCTTGGTTGGAGCTATGAACAACTGCTGGTTTGCTCATTTAACCATCAGCAAATCGCAGAAATTCGTGCTATCAATCCTGAAATCCGCACTGTGGCTATCTTTGTTGGCATTCCTGTAAGCCTTGCCGTCATCGCGCAGGAGGCGGGAGCGTGGGCGATTAGCACCGCGCATTTGCACAGCAATCAAGCCTTGGTGGATGATGCCCACGCCCGCGGGCTGAAATCATTTGTGTGGACAGCAAATAGCGAAGCCCACATCGCCGCCGCCAAAAAACTCGGCGTGGACGGAATTATCAGCGATTTTCCTGACAGAATTGCTTAAGATTCTGTTCGTAATCTCGATGTAGCTACAAAACGCTTTGTTTTTTATCTAATCAATATCTCCGCTGGAATACCAAGCCCAGCATTTAGCTTGCGAATCATTGGCAATGTTAGTTTCCTTTTGTGATTAAACACCTCGGAAACGCGGGCGCGGCTACCTATATATTCTTCCATATCTTTGCGCTCTAATTCCCGTTGTTCCATGATAAATTCAATCGCAGAAATGGGGTCTGGAGCATCAATTTTATGATGTTTTTCTTCATACGCTGCGACCAATGTCACCAGCACATCCAAGCGATCGCCATCCTTGCTACCCAATTTTGCATCCATCAACTTATCAATAGTTTGTAGTGCCTCTTTATAATCGCGTTCATCTTTAATTGGTTTTATTTGCATTTCATATCTCCTTCACCTTTATTTTATCATACTGCGCGTGAGTCCCGATAAACCGTATATACAATACGCGATAAGGATAGTTCACTGCCACTACCAGCCTGTATTTATTCCCAGCAATATTAAAAATAACTCGGTTGCTGCCTATAAAACTTGCATTTCGAAATTGCTCTTTAACCTCAGAAGGTTCAGCCCAATCCGCCTCTTTCGCTGTTTTGAACCAGCTTTTTAGAGGTTGCTCACTGTCGGCATAAGCAGGGCTTTCCCAAAAATCACGCAAAATTTTTCTAGCAATAATTCTCATAATATGTTTATAACACGCTCCCATATTGGGAGCAAGTGGAATATCTTTTAAGTCCAATATTATGCAAAAATATGTCAAAAAATGTTGCGTTGCGGCAAAAATGTGATAACATGCAGCAATAATTTTTACAAAAATAATTAACTGTTGTGACATCGTTTATGGCGCATTTTGATGCAAATTCTATGGTTGTAGATAAAAATGAATTTTTAGGGACAGGAAACCACAGCCTGTTCTTAAAGTTTTACGCAGTTTCTGACTTGCTGGCGATATTACTTGGCTTTGCCTTTGCCTCTGCGGTTTTATTGCTCTCTTATGATATTTTTTCGATACAAAACGAACTGCTAACTTATAGCCACGCCAGAGCCATTGGTTTTACCATCGTTCTTGCGGGTGTTTTGCTATGGTTTGAGCATAGCGGTCATTACCGTATGCGGATGCCATTTTGGCAGGAAGCACAAAAAATTGTTTCCGCGCTTGGGTTCGCGCTTCTTATTGATGTTTTTCTTCAGTTTTCCTCTAAGCATGATGTGTCGCGGACACTTATAATTCTTGGCTGGGGACTGGCGATACCGTCGGTTATTGGCGGGCGAATTCTGGTTCGTTATTTTGCGAATAAGCTTGGCGTGTTCAAAATCTCCACTTTGTTGGTTGGCGGTGGCGAAACGGCAAGGCAGGCGATTTCCGCAATAAATTCTGCACCAGAGCTTGGCTATACAATTACCGCACAAATAAAAAATCTGCCAGAAGCTTTTTTGCTGGCGGGGCGTTCGTGGAAAACGCTGTGTGCCAACCATAATGCTCATTATGTAATCATCGCGCTGGACGGTGCGGATTTATCGGCATCCGAAAAAACTATGGCGAAGCTGATGCGCGAAACTATACCGTTTTCCGTTGCGCCGCCACCGCGCCATTTGCCAGTGCTGGGCATGGAAAGGCAGTATTTTTTCAATCATGATGCGTTTCTGCTAACGCGGAATTCTGGCTTGGTGCAGCCATTGCCGCGCATGATTAAACGCTTGTTTGACATTGTGGTTGCGGGATGTGCGTTGATTGTTCTTTCGCCGATTATGCTTATTATCGCTTTCCTTATTCGCCGCGATGGTGGGGACGCGCTGTTTGGGCATAAGCGCATAGGGCAGGGCGGGAAAATTTTTCCTTGCTGGAAATTCCGCTCAATGGTGATGAATGGGGATGAAATTCTAAAGAAACATCTGGCGGAAAATCCTGCGGCACGGGAAGAATGGGAAGCAACCCAGAAACTGCAAAATGACCCGCGAGTTACCAAGCTTGGGCAATTTCTTCGCAGCTCTAGTTTAGATGAAATCCCGCAGATAATCAATGTGCTAAAAGGTGATATGAGCCTCGTTGGGCCGCGCCCGATTGTCGCCGATGAGGTGAAGCACTATAACTATGACATCGCACATTATCACCGCGTTCGACCCGGAGTTACTGGCTTGTGGCAGGTTAGCGGGCGAAATGATGTCAGCTATGCCAAGCGCGTACAGATGGATAGTTGGTATGTCCGCAACTGGTCGCTGTGGCACGATATTGCCATTTTATGCAAGACCGTTCCCGCCGTCCTAAAGCGCAGTGGTGCGTATTAGTTCTAACATCTGTGCATGGTCAACGGTATGGGCGTGGTAGGGGAAGCCCTGATAGTGCGTTGCGCTATAATCTGGGTGTGCGCTTGCGTCATCGCCATATAAAATCGCCGTGCAGCCCGTATTCATCGCGCATTCAAGGTCAATTTCGCTATCGCCAATAAACCAAATATCCGCAGCTGGTTCAAAGCCGCTGCCCGCAAGTGCGAGGTGAACTGGGTCAGAAAACGGCTTGTCCCGCGCTGCATCATTCGCGCCGACGATACTATCAAACAGGTGCGCCCAGCCGATATGCTTTGCTTCCTCGCGCAAGTTTCCGCCTTTTTTGTTGCTCACCACCACGCTATATAGCCCAAGTTTTTTTACTTCTTCCAACATTTCCTGCGCGAGTGGCAGGGCTTCCAATTTGCCCAAATGGCTGGCGCGATAATTCGCCTGATAACGCTCCGCCGCTTTTTCCCAATTATCACCAAAAATCTCAGGGAAAGAATCGCGCATGGATTTGCGTACCCGCGCTTTCACCTGCTCAAAGCTCCACGGCTCAAGCCCCATCTCGGTAAAAGTTGTGGCAAGTGCGCTATGAATAATCGGCCAAGTATTAACGAGGGTATTGTCCCAATCGAAAATTATCGCGTTTGGGGCAGGAAGTTTTTTTGTTGGCATATTTATAGGTTTTTCCCCGTTTGCTTCAGAATATGAGCGTTATAAAGCTCTTGCAGCTTTTTGGTGATTTCGCCAACTTTGCCATTCCCCACCAATTTATCATCAATTTTCACCACTGGCAGAACATTGATACTGGTTGAGGTAATGAAGGCTTCCGCGGCGGCTTTCGCCTCCACAATGTTAAAAGCGCGTTCGGAAACGGGAATTTTCGCCTTTTTAGCGAGTTTTAGCAAAACATCGCGGGTTATGCCGCCGAGGATATTTTGGTCAGCGTGATGCGTCACCAACTCGCCAGATTTAGTAACAATAAACACATTGGAAGCCGAGCCTTCATTCACCTTACCGTCCGCCTCTAGCAGCAACGCTTCGCGCACATGCGCCCGATATGCCTCTTGCTTGGCGAGAATATTGCCGAGCAGCGACACCGATTTAATATCGCGCCGCGCCCACCGCCTATCAGGCTGGGTTATCACCTTCACTCCGTCTTTGAATTCATGCGTTTTTGGCGTTTTTGCACCACAAACGGTCATCACCAAGGCGGGGCGAGTGTTCTTTGGGAATACATGGTCGCGCTTGGCAACCCCGCGGGTTATCTGGATATACAGCCCGCCATCCTCGCGCCCGTTGCGCTCAATCAACTCACGAGCAATAATTTTAAGCGCGTTCAGCGAGGCAGGCAGCGGTATTTCCAGCTCATGCAAGCTGCGCTCTAGGCGTTTGAAATGCGCGTCACCATCCAGCAATATGCGGTTGAAAAAGGCAATATATTCATAAATACCATCGGAAAATTGATAGCCGCGATCCTCTATATGCACACTTGCCTCTGCATGTGCCACATATTGCCCATTAACAAACGAAACCCGCGACATTTAAGCCCTCCTGAACAAAAATCCATTTTATTGGGCTTCCTCATAAACTAATTTTGCTGGAAAATTCACTTGCAAATGAAGCCTCGGAAAATGCTCATGTACTAGCGTGTACACTGCGCTTTTCCACTCCATTTGCTTCGCAATTTCCTCAGCAAAATTAGTTTATGAGGAAGCCTAATAGACAACTACTAAAACTTTATTGGTTAATAAAGCCAATTGTCATAAAAACTTCATTTTTCTTTTCGGATGGCTTGTGTTAGCTTGTAAATTGACGACGAGAGAACCTAGGCGCGACTTGGGAAAGGGCTGTTTATGGCTGGCGATACGATAATTTACCACCCACCGAAGGAAGAACCATCGGTTTTTAATGGCTGGATGGTTTATGGCTTGATGCTAGGGGCAATAGTCGGTTGGGGTAGCTTGCCAGCAGTTTTGTCGTGGAGTGCTATTAATGCCGTTATTGGTGGCACTTTTGGGTATGTTGCTGAAGACAGAGCGCAGCGAGATGGAATACGAGCAGAAAAACCACCAGAAAGTATTTTTAATTTTGGAATGCTTATTGGTGCGGTGGCTTGCGCTTTGACACCTTACTTTGTCGCTCCTGTTGGGGCTTCTGCTGCTGTGGTTGCGACATTTTCAGCCTTAAGTGCTGTTGCTGGCGGCTTGATGATGGGAGAATTGCACAAAAACGGCAAAACAAAGCTATACAACCTCGCCCTACAGCAACAAGCAGAGCGCGAAGGAATGGCGCAAACACCAGCGATAGAACACGCGCAAGAGCATTCCCATGAGCATTCCGTCGCGCAGTATAAAAATATTCCAGACCTTCCCGAACAATCGCCCACCACAGAAAAAGATGTGCATAATTGGGGTAAAAAAGTTGCAACAGGCGTTGTTGTTGATACAATAGCGAATAACTTGTCGTTCTGAAATAATTGCCTAAATGTCCTTTCTAGCAAAATTAAAATCTGGTCTTTCAAAAACCTCTGGCAAACTTGGCGGGGGGATTTCGGCTATTTTTACCAAGCGCAAGCTTGACAGCGCGTCGCTGGAGGAGCTGGAAGAATTGCTGATAGAGGCGGATTTGGGGGCGAGCCTTGCCGCTGAACTGGTTGGTGAATTTGCCAAAACCCGCTTTGACAAAAATATTGAGGCGGGCGAAGTGCGCGAATTTCTGGCGGGCAAAATCGCCGAAATATTAGCCCCATACTCTGTTCCACTAACTACGAACTACGAACTACGCCCTACGGTAATAATCATGGTTGGCGTAAATGGTAACGGCAAAACTACCACCATAGGCAAGCTCGCCAGCAAATTCAAGGCGGAGGGCAAAAAAGTGATGATTGCCGCCGCTGACACTTTCCGCGCCGCCGCTGTGGAGCAAATGCAGGTATGGGGCGAGCGGTCGGGAATTCCCGTCATCACTGGCGCGTTTCAGGCTGACCCTGCCAGCGTCGCCTTTAAGGCGTATGAACAGGCGCGTGCGGAAAATGTGGATATATTATTCATCGACACGGCGGGTCGCCTGCAAAATAAATCAAACCTGATGGCGGAACTGCAAAAAATCATCAAGGTGCTGAAAAAAATTGACGAATCTGCGCCGCACCATGTCCTGCAAGTTTTGGACGCGACCACTGGGCAAAACGCGCTGTCACAAGTGGCGGCATTTAAGGAAATGGTAAGCGTTTCTGGGCTTATCATCACCAAGCTAGACGGCACAGCCAAGGGCGGAATTGTCGTTGCTCTCGCCCGCGCCTCCAAGTTGCCTATCCACGCTATTGGTATCGGCGAGGGGGTAGAGGATTTGGATACATTCAACCCCGCCGATTTTGCCAAGAACCTAGTAGACTTAAACTAGAATCCATTGTTTAACTAGACAATCATGTCCTTGCTTTCCGTAGAAAATCTTTCACTTTCCTTTGGTAATACGCAAATTCTGCGCGGCGTTTCATTCGCTATTGAAAAGGGCGAGATGCTGGCGGTGGTTGGCGAGTCTGGCTCTGGAAAATCGCTCACCGCTCTTGCCTGCCTTGGCTTGCAGCCCGCAAATGCGGCGGTAAGTGGCGACATAATATTTGCTGGCAGTGCGATAGCTGGCGAAAAAAACTTCCAAAAACTACGCGGCAAAAAAATCAGCATGATTTTTCAAGAGCCGAT